>CAYOZL010000009.1:28240-55715 GCA_964408435.1 uncultured Bdellovibrionales bacterium
ATGAAAGTAATAATTTTCAAATTACTAGGCCTATTTATAGGTGTGAAAATCTCAGAGATTTTTGTAATTGGACCTGTCCAAAGCGTAACTGTCTTTTTAATAATTGGGCATATACTTGATTTATATGCAGGTCAAAAAGTAGATGAATTTAGAGCTAAGTTACTAGAGAAAAAAGCCCGCTCAACTTTTATAAGAAAACATGTAATAGGAAACTTTTTTCAAATTCTTGGAAGGCTTTGTTGTATAGACGGAGAAATTAACGAAAAAGAAATAAACAGAGCGAAACAAATTGCAAAAGATGTTTTTAATTTAAATGAATTACAAACAAAAAAAGCAGTACAAGCAATGAAAAGAAGAAATATATTTTCTTTAAAAAATAATGCTTTAAAATTTTTCCAAGTGTATCAACATAGCCCTAGTACATTAAATACTTGTTACAAGTTAGCAATTGAAGTTGCTAGATCGGATGGAAGAATTTCAGAAAAAGAAAATGAATTTTTAAAACAGCTCTCTTCGTTTTGGAAGATCGATCAACAACACTTTAATAAAGAACAATCTCGAAATAAATCATATGCTAATAACGGTTCACAAACTGAACATATGTTAAACGATAACTTGAAGTCTTATGAAATTTTAGGCTGCACTCAAAATGACAGCGATCAAATCATTAAGAAAAAATACCGCGTATTAGTCTCTAAATATCACCCAGATAAGATTATCTCTAAAGACGTACCTGAAGAAATAATAATGCTTGCAAATGAGAAGTTTCAATCGATTCAGCAAGCTTATGAAGAAGTAATGAACACCAGGAAGTAGTATAGTCTCTTACATTACTATATTTATATTATTACATTTACATTTTAGCTATTTCGTCTTAGATTATTTCGTGAGCAAAGAACAAAAAAAACAAGAGAAGAGTCAAGAACCTGAGAAAAAGATAGACAGTGCGATCTTTTATCAAAAGATCGCACCTATTGAGCCTTATCTTGGCCCTGCTTGGGCATTTACCCTGTTCTTAATCTACATACCTATTTACCTATTCCCAGTAGATAGATTCTCGCTTCTTTGGTACTTTGAAATTTATATTGTTACCTTACTAGCAGCGATTACAATCTTTGCGATCTATAAAAGAATTAAATACAATATAGATTTTAAGAAAAGAAAAAATATAAAAACTTAAGCTAGTTTTCTAAAATTCTTAGATTTAAAAGTTATTGCAGGTAATTCTATTACAAAAGTCGCCCCTCTTGGTTTATTATCTTTTACCCTAATAAAACCATTATGATCAGAGACTATAGTATGCACAATTGCTAAACCTAGACCTGTTCCTCCATCAGAAAAAGAATAATAAGGCTCAAAAAGTTTTTTCTTATCTAAATCAGAAATACCCACTCCATTATCGCTAACAGTAATATGAGCCATACCTAGAACCGGATTATACTTGGTATTAATCTCAATTATGAAATCTGCTTCTTTTATTTTCTGTAATGTAGGTACAAACAAATTTGTCATCGTTTCTGTTACTGTTTTTAAGGCTTTTTGTGTAACAGATTCATCAGCTCTAAGTTTTTCAAAAGAATGTATTGAATTCTCTATTAGATTAACTAAAACTCTTGAGAATTGTTCATTATCTAAAGACAAATCTGGCAAAGTAGAATCTAAATTTAATTTAAAAAACACATGGGGATGATTTTGCTTATATAAACCAACGCTATTTTCTATAATTGAGTTTAAATCTTCATTTTCTAGCTTAGCTTTAGGCAATCTAGCAAATTGTGAAAATTCATTTACTAAACTTCTCATGCTCTCAACCTGCTTAACTATTGTATCCATTGCAGAGGTAATCAATTCTTGATCTTCAATATTTTTAGTTAATTTATTTTCATTACTATACTTACGTAAGATCCTCTCAGCAGAAAGCTTAATAGGTGTTAATGGATTTTTAATCTCATGTGCAATCCTTCTAGCAACTTCTTGCCAAGCTGCCATTCTTTGCACACTAACTAATTCAGTAAGGTCATCAAGAAGAACAACTGCTCCATTTTCATCTGGGAGTTTTGTCAGAGTAATATGAATACTTCTCTTATTAGCCATATCAACTTGAGAGTTCGTAGAGTAAAGAGTATTGCTCTTTAATTTCTTTAGCATTTCACCCAACTTATCACTTAGTGGGCTAGGAAGTTGACTAATTGAATTTATCTCTTCATCAAGATTTAGTAAAAGTCTTGCTGCTGGATTAAAAGTCGTAACCTTATTTTCAGCATCTACTGAGACAACTCCGACACCAATACTCTCTAATAAAGTCTCAATATAATTCCTTCTCGCTAAAAGTTCATTAGTAGTATCTGATAGATCTTGAGTCATCTTATTAAAAGACTTAACTAAAACACTAAGTTCATCATCACCTGTCTCAGGGATTCTATGATGCAAATTTCCAGAAGCTAATTGCTGAGTACCATCAGCTAAAAGACCAATTGGAATTGATAGCTCTTTAGCTATAAAAAAGCCGATCCAAATAGCTGCAAATATTATAAGCAAGGTAACTACTACTAGTGTAAGTAAATAAGAAGAAGCAATAGGTTGCCTGTAAGATTTAAGCTCTCTAAAATCATCATATGCGTTAATTACTTCTACTAGAGAATTACTTAATTTATCTTCAATTTTTAAAGTCGTAACTAAAACCAAATCACTAGGTAGAGTATTAATTTTACTAGCTAGCTCTTTACCAATAGGCATATATGCTCTTAAAAACTCTCCATTATAAGATTGCTCAGGCCCTACACTGCCTTGACCATCTAGAGCAGAAAAAATTGAGGTTAAGTTTAATTTTGGAATATAAGTCTGTTCTTCTGTTTCTAATATCCTAATTTTATACTTACCTTGAGCATTCACTAGGGCAGCTTCAATTAGGTTATTTTCCCTTAATTTCTTTCTTAACAATTCTTCATATACAGAGTTATAGGGTTTTATTTCTTCAGAAAAATTACTACTATTCCAATTCTCCCCTAAGACCACTTTGGATAAATTTTCTACATGGCTAGCAAAGAATTCTGAACGAACTTTTAAATCATCTTCAAAACTTTCATAATAAGACTTAGCAAGATTAAGTGCGTTATCTGTTGAGACTTCTATTTGTGGAGAGAACCACTCACTAAAACCTTTTTGTAGCATTCCCCTAGCAATTAGGAACAACAACACTGTTGGCACTAGAGATAAGCCAACAAAAGCTAGCACTAGCCTGCTTTTAAGTTTTGCACCTAAAATATTTCTTTTTCGGTCTAGAAAAACTTTGATTAAATTTCTTATTACTAAAAAACCTAAAGCCATAACTAAAATTATGTTTAGATTAATAACAATAAAAAACGCAATATTATTACTAGATGCTTGATTTAGCTCTAAAAACAGCCATTCTCTTTGTAGATAATAAACTCCAGCAGATATCGTAGAAAGAACAACAATACCTACTAGAAATAATCTAGTTTTAGAAACTTTATAAAAGCTCTCTTTTTCCAAGATATTCATAAGCTAGTCTTGTTGCTTGCCTTCCTCTAGGCGTTCTTCTTAATAAACCTTGTTGCAATAAAAAAGGTTCGTATACATCTTCAATAGTATTTTTATCTTCAGCCAATGAGGCAGCTAGAGTATCAACCCCAACAGGTCCTCCATCAAATTTTTCAATCACTGTTTCTAAGATCCTTCTATCCATTAAATCTAGGCCTTTTGAATCTATTTCTAATAAGCTTAAAGATTTATCTACAACTTCAGTTGTTACAATAGAATTCGCTTTTTCTTGTGCGTAATCTCTTGCTCTTTTAAGTAGTCTATTTGCTATCCTAGGTGTGCCTCTGGATCTCTTTGCTAATTCTACTGATGCATCATTTTCTATATCAATTTCTAAGATCTTAGCGGAACGATTTAAAATTTTAGATAATTCTGTATCGGAATAAAACTCCATTCTTTCCACTAAACCAAAACGATCTCTAAGCGGAGCACTTAACAAACCGCTTCTAGTTGTAGCTGCAACTAAAGTAAATTCTTGTAAATCTAACTTAACTGATCTAGCTGCTGGACCCTGACCAACTATAATATCAATTTGAAAATCTTCCATAGCTGGATAAAGAATTTCTTCAACTACTCTTCCAAGTCTATGAATTTCATCGATGAATAAAACATCACCTTTATTTAGCCCAGAAAGTATTGCTGCTAAATCCCCTGGTCTTTCTAATACAGGACCACTTGTAGCTTTAAACCCAACACCTGATTCTTTAGCTATAATTGCCGCAAGTGTTGTCTTTCCTAAACCTGGAGGGCCGTGAAATAAAACATGCTCTAGCACATCCCCTCTTTTCTTTGCCGCACCAATGGCTATAAGAATATTTTCTCTAATTCTTTTTTGACCGATATAGTCTTCTAGCAAACTCGGTCGAAGAGAATTATGAAAACTATCTTCTATATCCCCAAACTCATCATCGCTTTTAATGTCAGCTCTTAATGGGAAATTCCAATTTTCGTTTTGTTCATCCATAGAGCTAAATTATTGCAAGCGCCTTTTTTAATATTTCACTAGAAGAAACTGTTTTACTAGATTTTAAAACATCTTTAACAGCATTTTGTGCTTGGGAAGAATTAAAGCCTAATCTTTCCAAAGCTAAAATAGCATCTCTACCTAAAGACTGAACTTCAATTTTACCTGCCAAACCCTTAGCAGAAGAGCTACTAATTTCTTCACCAGCACTAACGAAATTATCAACTTTTTCTCTTAATTCTAAAATAATTCTTTCTGCACTTTTTTTACCAACTCCAGAGACAGAAGTAAGAATAGAAACATCTTCTTTACCAATAGCTTTTAAAACCATTACAGCACCAACACTTGAGATGATTCCCATTGCTAACTTAGAACCAACGCCTTTAACTTTTTTTAACAATAAGAAAACTTCTTTTTCAGATGCAGAGCTAAAACCAAATAAGTTAATCGCATTTTCTTTAACATCAGTATAAACCACTAATTGTTTTTGCTGACCTACTTTTAAGTTGGCCTCTGAGATAGAAGAGCTTACTAAAAGATCATAGCCCACCCCATTAACATCTAAGATTAGATTGTTTTTAGAGATATACTGTATTTTGCCTTTTAACCAAGAAATCACTGTGTTAATTCGTTCCTACTTATTATAGAGTATTAAGTTTATACACTAATTTAATCGATTTGCGAATTACCAAGATGGCTAAAAGAAGGAAAAAAGCTTCTAAAAAGAGGAATAAAATCAGTAAATTCCTTCATCTAGCTAGAATATCGATAATATCCCTGTTTTGTATCTGCCTACTACTAACAGTCTGTGCCTTATCAATGCGGCATTTAGTCTTAGAAAAACTAAAGAATAGAGCAATTTCTTCTAACGCTCAACTTTATTCAAAGCCAACTAGCATCAGTATTAATAAAAACATTAAAAAACTAAAGCTAGTAAGTAGGCTTAGAAGATTAGGTTATAGCCTAACAAAGAGTAAAGATTTAATGCCAGGTCAATTTAGAATCACTCCAGCTAAAATAGACATAAGTCTAAATGGTTTTTTTATTGCAAATAAGATTAAACAAGCTAAGAAAAAAATCTCTCTAATTCTAAATTCTGAAAAAGATATTAGAACTATTATCGATCATAGGAATAAGAAAAAATTAAGCTATTTCTGGCTAGAACCAGAGTATCTTTCTTCTTTAGGTAATAGTGAAACAAGAAAATCTAGCTCTAGGGAATATCATGAATTTGGAAATAAAATTATAAAGTCAGTCTTAGCTATTGAAGATGAAAGGTTCTACTCTCATATTGGTATAGATATAAAAGCAATAGCTAGAGCTTTTCTTGCAAATATAAAAGCTAAAAGGCTAGTTCAAGGTGGCTCTACGATAACTCAGCAATTAGCGAAAAACTTACTGTTCTCTTCTAAAAGAACTCTACTTAGAAAAATCTTAGAAATCCCTGCAGCTACTTTTATTGAAACAAGTTTTTCAAAAGAAAAAATTCTAGAATTTTACATGAATGAAATCTTTCTAACTCAAGAAGGCAGAACTGCCATTCATGGTTTTCCTGCCGCAGCAAAAACTTTCCTAAATAAAGATATTTCGGAAGTTACTTGGTCTGAAGCAGCTTTATTAGCTGGAATCATAAAAGCCCCTTCTGCTTTATCCCCCAGAAGACACTATAATAAGGCTCTAAAAAGAAGAAATGTTGTTTTATCTCAACTTAAGAAATTAGAAGTAATCGATAATGCTACCTATGATAAAGCCTTAAGTGAAAAACCTAAGATACTGAACCCAAAGCAAAGCCTAAGAAATATTCCTTTTTTTACAGACTACCTAAGGAAAAAACTCCCTACAGATATAGACAGCAGAGCATTAGAAAAAGGAAAAATTAGAATTCACACTGGTATAGATTCCGAATATCAAATCTGTGCAGAAAAAGCCGTTAAAGAAGGCTTAGAAGAAATTGAGAATTACTACCCAAATTTAAAGAAAAAAAAGGAGAAAGCACAAGTTGCACTTGTAGCAATTGAACCAAGTAGCTCTTCTGTATTAGCTTGGGTAGGAGGCAGAGAATACAAAAAAAGCCAATTTGACCACGTTAGTCTAGCGAAGAGACAACCTGGCTCTACATTTAAACCATTTGTCTACCTTACTGCACTTGATTCGAATTTAAATAACTACAAGGTTGCAAAATCAACAAGTATTCTACTTGATAATCCTGTTAAATTTAGAGTGCCAGGTACAGGAATTTGGTCACCTCAAAACTATGATAAAAAATTTAGAGGAGAAGTAAGCGTTAGAGAGGCTCTAACAAAATCTTTAAACGTGCCAACAGTGAATTTGGCAAAAAAAGTAGGTATTACAAAAATTGCAAGAACTGCTGAATTATTTGGTTTTGGAAAGAACCTACCAAAAGTCCCCTCACTTGCTTTAGGTGCCGGTGAAGTTTCCCCTTTTGAATTAGCAACTGCATATAATGCGTTAGCAAATGGAGGAAGATTAAGTAACTTAAAAACTTTTCTTTATATCACTGCAAATAACTCTATTGAATACGAATTTAAATTTGAAGAAACACAAGTAGCAAGTGAGCCTGCTGTATATGTACTAACAGACATACTAGAAGATGTAGTAGATAAGGGTACAGCTAAAATAATTAGAAGAAAAGGAGTTACAATGCCGCTAGCTGCTAAGACAGGAACGAGTAATGACGGCAAAGACTCTTGGTTAGCAGGTTACGGGCCTAATATACTCGCTGTTGCGTGGGTAGGCTACGATAGTGGTAAAGCAATAAACCTAACAGGCTCATCAGGAGCAGGAAGAATCTGGTCTAGATTCCTTAAATGCGTTGAACCAATGCAAGAGAATTTAGATTTTGTAGCGCCTAGTGGAGTAATAAGAACAAAAATTCAAAAAAGTACAGGCTATATCGATGATGGCTACTGTAAAGAAGAAGATCTAATTTCAGAGGTCTTTGTTAAGGGCACTGAGCCAAGATTATTAGCTAATTGCTCTAGAACGAAAGCAGGAAGTAGAACTAGAAGACCACAAAAGCGCCTGCCCTCAGCCTATGAAATCATTGGAGATATTATTAGAAGAATTTGGAAATAAAATGATTTAGGCAAACTGACTAGACTTTAATTTAGAAATCTATATAATTACCCATCATTCGAGTAGGGATAAGCGAAACAAATAAAGTATTAGGTAGGTATATGTCTGAAAACAAAGAAAAAAATGTTCAAAATCAAAAGAAAGACAATCAGCAAGGCCTCATAAACAACTACAAACAAAACTACAATAGCACTGAAGAAGCACTACTAGGCTTAGATAACTTTAGTGTCGCTATAAGAGATTTTTTTAGAGCAAAGCAAAATTCAATTGAAAGTCTAGAAAAAGACATTACTTCTCTTAATTCAGAAGAAAAAATACTCAAGGAAAAAATTACTAGACTAGAGTCTATTGAAAAAAATCTTTCTAATAAAGTTCAAAAGCTAAGTAGTTTCCAAAGAAAATACAACAACGAAACAGACAAGTCTAAAAAACTTCAAGATAAGCTAGAAGCAAAAACTGAAGCATTAGAAAAAGTAAGAGACGAATACAAAGAAACTTTAAATAACCTTACAAGGACAGAAACTGACTTAGAAAGTACTAAGATAAACTTTATCGATACTGAGAGAAAAAGATCTTCTCTTCAAGAGAACTTAAAAAACATACAAAAAGACCTTGATGAAAAAATTGAAGAGACTAAAAAACTAAACAACTCTGTTTTAGAAAGAACTGCTGCAGTAAATGAATACCAAGCAAAATTAAATGATACTGAAGACTCACTAGATAGAGCTAATAAAGAACTTCAAACTGTTTCTGAAAATTTAAAAAATAGTAAATGGGAATTAATGCAGCAAAAAGAAATGTTGCACATGACTAATTCAGATTTAAGCAGAAAAAACGAAAATATCATTCAGAAAGAAGCGGATGTGCGCTCAAAAGAGCAAAAAATCATAGAACTAAATGAAATTATAAGTATCAAAGAAAATGATATTAAAGATTTCGAAGCCCAAGTAAAAGAAAACCAAGACCTACTAAATAAAGCAAATGATAAGATTTCAAAGCAACTTAATAAATTTGAGAAAATAGAAGACGAGCTTAATCTAACAAAAGAAAACTTTTCGCAAGTTAGCTCAGAAAAAGAATTTCTTGCAAATCTAGTAGAAAAAGAAAGATTAAAACTAGAATCGAGTGAAACTGAATGCACTGACCTTAAAGACAAACTGATAAAAACATCTAGCCATTTAGAAAAATTAAAAGTTGAATTTAAAGATATAAACAACAGACACAGAATAGAATCAACAAGAAGAGCTGAGACAGAGAGTCAAAGAGAGCAAGAAAGAACTGAGCTAATAAGCGTAAGGTCTGAGTTAGAAAAAACTTCAGCTGAGCTCTCAATGCTTAAAGAAGAAACAAGAGATAGCAGTAGCCAAGCAGAAACATTAAAAATCGATATTGTTAAATTAAAATCAGATATACTTGATAAAGACCGCTCGCTTAATAAACTAGATAAAAACCTTGAAAGAACAACTCAAGAGCTAGAATTAAAATCTACATCAATTAGACAACTTCAATCTCAAAATACGAGACTACAAGAAAAGTATGACTTATTAGCCTTAAAATTTGAACAACAAGGGGTATCTCTAGTTGATGCTCAAAGAAAGCTCGCTAAGCAAAGAGAAACTCTTGATTTAACTTACTCTCAATTAGACGGTATTCCTAAGGCTAAGGAGCTGCAAAACACTGTAGATGCTCTAAGACAAGAGGTTAAAACTAGAGAGTTAAGGCTTACTCAGCAAGAAGAATTAATTAAAATTCTTCAGAATAGAAATCCTCAGAATAAGGCGGAGATAAATAGTAAGAAGGTTGTGGATTTAGATTCTACTCGTAGATCTGGGAACAACTAGCAAAGAAAAAGATCTCGCACAGAGACCGCAGAGAAGAAGAAGAAGAAGAAGAAGAAGAAGAACACAGAGAAAAAATAAAAACTAAATAATTAACACAAAATTTAATTTCTTGTTAATTTTACTTACCTGCTCTGATATAATTTCCACTTCATCATATAAATAACTTTCATCTTCCCCGCTAATATCTAAGGCGAGGAATATTTTTTTATTTTTTTGCAGAGTTTTTTTGCAAGACTCTAATAATGCTTTTAATCGATACGGAGCATCTAAAATAATTTGAGGATTCTCTGTTTTAGCAATTTGTTCTAGAACTTTTAATCTGTCTTTTTCATCTCTTGGCAAGAAACCAACATAATGAAATTTAGAACAGTCAAAAGGACATGCAGAAATTGCAGCCGTAACTGAGCTAGGACCTGGTATGACTTCAATGCTCACGCCCATTTCAAATGCTATTTGACTAAGCTGCTTACCAGGATCTGCTAAACTTGCAGTGCCTTGATCAGAGCAATAAAAAACTGACTTTCCTTCTAATAAAAATTTTCTTACTTCTTCTAGTGTTCCCCTATCTTTATGCTCGTTATGTTTAAAATAATCTCTATGAACACCTGCTAGCTTTAAAAGTCTCCTAGCTGGCCTATCTTCTTCAAATACTAGCAAATCAGAATTTCTTATTGCTTCTAGGGTTCTTTGTGGAACATCTTTATCATTTCCAATACTATTACTTCCTAAAATAAGTTTAGCACTTCTCATAAATAACCTTATCTAAAAATAAACCATATGCAGGAGCAGTAATACCTGCTTTTGTCCGGTCTTTCCTTTCCAATATCGTTTCAATCACACTAAAATCTCTTTTACCCTTACCTACCTCAGCAATTGTTCCTGCAATAATTCTAATCATATTTTTTAAAAAGCCTTTACCCTCTACTAATAAGACTAAAAGGTTTTGATCTACTTTTACCAATTCTACTTTTTTAACAGTTCTAATAGTTGTTTTTGCTCCACAATCTGAAGCTCTAAAAGCAGAAAAATCTTTAGTTCCTTTAAAATACTTTGTAGCAGATAGCATAGATTTAAAATCCATTGGTTTTGATATCCACCAAGCCCTATCTTTTAATAAAACTGGTTTATTACGCGAGTTATAAAAATAATAGCAATAAGTCTTAGTATGAGGATTTCTTCTTGCACAAAAATCCTCACCTACAACCTCTAGTGAATCAAGCATTAAATTATTGTCACTCACTCCATTAATCTCATGCCTAAGTTTTTCACAGTCTATTAATCGAGAGTCTGTTAGCTCAGGCCAATTAAAACTCGCTACTTGAGCTCTTGCGTGAACACCGGCATCTGTTCTGCCAGAGCCAATTAAATTATGTTTAAAATCTTCTTTACCGAATTGCGATTTAGTTAACACTTCTAATGTTCTTTTCAACTCTCCTTGTATTGTTTTCACACCCTCTGTCTGCATTTGCCAACCTGAGAACGCAAGGCCATTGTATTGAATTTTTGCTTTTAATTTCATAGATATTAGAGGTTTATACCTCTATCATAGTTTTATATAATTATTAAATTATGATAGATATTTATATATCTCTTTGTAAGTATTTTTAAATCATGAACCCTCTTAAGTATACATTTATTGGTTTTATAGCGTTATTTACCTGTGCGTATTTAATATCAAATCATTTTTTATACGAAACAAGTAAAGAGCTGTTACCACAGTTAATTAAAGAACAAGGTGTAAAGATTGATAATTTTGATTTTAGCTCTGCTAAATTTAGCTCTTTTTCAAAAATGAATTGGACAGACTTAGAAGGAGATTTATATGTAGAAGGTGTAAATGGAATAAAATCTGATGTGCCATTTAACTTTTTTTTAGACTCATTCTCTGTTGGAACAAATTCAATTAACAATAGAGAATTCTATGCTATTGCCCAAGGTTTAGTTTTAGAAACTGACACTAGTGCAGAGGATCACACAGCACAAAATACTTATATTAGCAGCGAGAATATAAACGCAGGCAATATTGTTCTAAGAGAAGCACTTTACAATTTCAATATCGAAGATATACGCCTTAACAACCCAAGTCCAAGAAATTTACTCGAACAATTTGAAGAGCCTTTTGGGAAATTAGCCTTATCATTAAAAAATGGAGAAGTCCCTGAATTCCTTTTTATTGACGGTAGGGTTGAATTCTACCTTAATGAAACTAGGCACGAAGTTAGATTAAGCGTAAACAAGCTAACTAATAAATTAGAATTAAATAGAGACGATTTATTATATGCTTGTGGCCATTTTGATAAAGCATTAAATTTTGAGGAAATATCATTTATTGCAACACAACCTTTAAAGACTCCAAGGCTTTTACAAATTAAATACGAAGCCGAACAAACTGCTAAAGCTATGAGCACAGACAATCTCTACAAAGACACTTATCAATATATAACTTGGAGTTATCTACTCACTAAAGAATTTGGGACAGAGTTTGCAAAAAAAGTCACTGACACTCACAAAAAAGATAGGTCAGGAGAACGCAAAAATGAAAAGGAAATGGATATCATAAACGCAGAAATTGGTAGAGAGTATGCAAACAATGGAGTCTCTCTTGTAAGCTTAAAAAGGACTATTGATAAAGACAGTAGAGTAATTAAAGAGCTTTAAGCAATAAAATACTAAGAAGAAATACTAACCAACAAAACTCATTTGCCTACCAGACTCATTTCCCTGTCTTCGGTAAGAAAAATAATTTTCATCCTTCATTGTACAAATATTAGAAGAAATTACTTTTCTTACATCTAAGGCCTTTGCTTGAGATGTAAGAAAGTCAGGAATACTTAAATAATATTTATTTTCTTTTTTATCTTCTGATTCTACTTCTATTTTTTTTATTGCTTTACTTGATTGGAATTTCTCAACTAAGTCCAAACCTACTTCATAAGAATCCCCTTGTGCTGCTGGCCCTATTGCAATTTCTATTTCAGAAGCTAAAACACCAAAACTAAAAAATCTTTCTATACAATCATTTAAAATTCCAGCATAAGCACTTCTCCAACCACAATGAAGAACGGCAACTAAGTTTTTGGATTTGGCATATAATATCACTGGAGAACAGTCAGCTGTCTTAATTCCCAATGACAAATTTTTAGAGTCTAATTTATCTAGTGTAGAGATCCAACCATCAGCATCTATATAAGTATTATTTTTAGACCTTGAATCTAAATCTACAATTTCTTTTCCATGAACTTGATTAAGAAGTAAAAGTTCAGTCTTAGAAAATTTATCCCAGGCTTTATCATTTAATTTAAAATCTAGAGATTTATCAATAAAACCATGAGAAAAATCCCAAGACTTAACTCTAATAATTTTTATATCATTTTGCTCTTTAAATTCTAGCTCAAGCATGAAACTCTTAGAGACAAATCAACTGCAATAGCTGAATGAGTTAAAGCACCTACAGAAATCCTATCAACTCCTGTTAGAGAATAACTTTCAATATTTGTTTTATTTATACCTCCAGAAACTTCTGTGACGATATCTTTATTTAAAGATTTAATTTTACTTACAGATTCTCTCACTTCCTCTTCAGTCATGTTATCTAATAAGATAGAGCTAGGCTTTGCAGCAATAGCTTCTTCTAATTCTTTTTTATTCCTAACTTCTACTTGGATAAATACATCAGGACTTTGCTCTTTTGCTTTCCGAACACAAGACCCTAAATCACCCCTATTTGCATCAATGTGATTATTTTTGATTAAAACTGCATCATACAAACCAAATCTATGATTATGTCCACCACCTACCTTAACTGCATATTTTTCTAGCGCTCTCCAACCAGGAGTAGTCTTTCTAGTATCAACAACTTTAACGTCACTGCTTACTAAACTTAAAATATTATGAGTATTAGTAGCAATTCCTGAGAGTCTCTGAATAAAATTTAATGCCGTTCTCTCAGCTTTTAATATCGCATGAGTAAAACCAGTTAGATTTGCAATCTCTTCTCCAGGTTTTACACTATCACCATCTTTGTAAAAAAATTTGATTTCTAGATCTTTATCAAGAGTCTTAAAAATCTGTTCAAAAATTTCTTTTCCACAAAAAACTAAATCTTGTTTAGCTATTAATATAGCTCTAGATTTATGCTCTTTTTCAATACAAGCCTCAGTTGTAATATCACCAAAAGCAATATCTTCTTCTAAGGCTATCTCAATTAGTTTTTTGACTAGTAAATTGTCCATATGTTAATCCAATAGCATGAAAAATATCTCTTTAAAATCACTCTTTAAATTATCTATTTCTTTGACTCTTCTAATATTGCTTAGTTCTTGTTCCTATCCTAACTCTAAACTTACTAATATCAGTATTAACGGTCTACTAATTGATAATAATGGGCAACCAATAACTAATAAAACTGTTGAGGTTATTCTACCTGCAAGCTATGGCTTAAAAGAAATTGATAAAGAGCTAAATTACGGCTCTAATAGAAGAGACTCTTCTGCTAAAATTAGAACAGATGCAACAGGCAATTTCAACTATACTTTTAATAAAGTACATTACAACACAGCTTTCTGGTTTCTTCCCCCACTAGGCAATTTCCCAAAAGAACCACCTGCACCTTCTTTTTTAATTAAATTTTTTGATACAGAAAATACTATATACTCTCTAGGCTGGAGTGATGATAAACTAAATTACGCAGTTCAAAGAACTAAAAAAAGAGCAAACCCACCCTACTTCCTAAAAGGTCAACTAATAAGAAGCACCAGAGGTGAAATAGATACATGTGTAGCGAATTTGCATCTTAGAAAAAGCAAGTAATTAGATAGAGCTCTCTAAAGCACACTCTTCACAATTTACTAACCTACTCAATTCCAATGTAGTTGTAGTCTCAGCATTACATGTAGAGCAATTTGTTTTTTGTATAACCCTGGAATCTCTTGAATTATGCCTTCTAAGGCGACGACAACTAAAACACTCTCTTGGAATTGGTATAAAATTCTTTTTATAAAAAGTAAGCTCTTTTTTATTTATTCTATAATCTCTAGAACACTTCTGACAACAAAGTATCTTAGTAGACACATCATCACCAACATTAGTAATACTATCTGTTATATCTGGCTTTTTTGAATTACCAGAGGGAAAAGGCAAAGAATCTTGCCAAGTATATCCTTCATTTTGAGCTTCTGCTTTTAATTTTGGATGCCAGTATTTCGCTATAGTTTCATTATAAGCATGAGGGGATAAAAATGGCGGTAGAAAGGATCCATAGATACCTGAAATTTTCAATTCTGTAATAATTTTTTGTTTTAAATTTAGGTAATCTTCTTTTGAATATTGCTTATTTAAAATACAATACCTAGACTTCTTTAATCCAAAACACCCAAAACAATCTTTTGTGCTGTGGCAAGACAAGCAATATTGTAAATTTGAACACTGCTCAATTAAATCAAAACAAAAATAACAGTTATAAATGTTGACGCCCACCATGGCACACTCATAACAACTCTCTATATTGATCCCAAACTGATATATATCGTAACAATACTTTGCTCCTAGCTGAAGCTGAGAACAGTAAGCACAAAACTCTAAATCACTACTATCAAAGCAATGATAAGAGTCTCTTGAATTATATAAATTATTTCCAAATGAATTCTCAGTCATTAAAACTTGTAAATTTTTTCTTATATGGGTCTTTTTTAAACTAGCAAACTTAGTTCTTAACTCTTTGATTATACTATGAGAGGAAAAGTCTATCTTATTTATTTCTTTTTGATAATTCTCTTTTGATAATTTTTGATTAAAAAAATAATACTCTTTATTTCTTAAACCTGAGGACATAAAACAATTATTACAAGCAATGCAATCATATAAAAAGCTAGAACTATTTGTGTTCCTACATTCTTGTGAATATTTTAAATCATAACAAGCAAAAACATCTATACATTCATAACAAAGTTCAGATTCATGACAATAATGACAATCTACACAATCTTTTGCTTTTTTTATTCCATATCCATAATAACAATCTTCTGCATAAGTACAGTGAAATGTCATATAACAATTTTTTTGATATCCAGCATGATGGGTAAAATAACTATTTTCACTAACTGGATCTGTATTAATATGACAGTGAGGGATATTCTCTAATAGTTTTTTTAATTGAATAAAAAATGGTTGATTAAAATCATAATTGAGAGCATATGATTTAGGGTCCCATTTATCGCTCCACCAACAGTCTCTACAATAAGCTCTTCTATTACTATTTGTGGAGAACTGAGAAATAACTTTACTTTCACAAAGCTCACACTTTGAAAAATAGAGAGTACCTTCATTGCACCAAGCCATTCTTCTCTCCTCTCTACAACTTGGACAGAATATTGGTTTTGGCACTCCTAGTTTCTGATAAAAAACTTCGTCTTCTTTTCTTATTAAAAAAAATTTTTCACAACTTAAACACTGCATGCAGTATTTTTAAATAATTTAGTAAATAAATATCAATTCATGAGAATACTGCCTATTTTTATACTAAAAGTATAAAAATAGGCTTAAATAATATACTTTTAGTAGAATTATATGATCAAATATTATACCATAAGCATAATGATACTAGCATCAAAACAAAATATTGAAGACTTAATAGTAAAAAAACTTGCTAAGAAAAATAGTGCAAGTGCTAAGGAACTTCAAAAAACAATCAACTATAGCTTACCTGCTTTATACAAAGAGCTTAGAAAACTTCAAGAACAAGGTGTGCTGGTTAAAACTAAAGATAAATTTAGTTTAAGTTTAATCTGGGTTTTAAACTTAGTGGAACTAAGCGATCTAATGTACGACACATATATTGACTCTGCTAGTGCAAAAGAAATTCTACCTCAAGAAGGAGAAAGTAAATCATTTAACTTTAGTACTCTTGCAAAAGTAGATGATTTTTGGATCCATGCAATGCTAGCAATGATACAAAATTCTGATAGTAAAAGACTTTTTCAATGGATTCCACATCCTTGGTTTTATTTAGTAAATAGTCATAAATCTTTTCCCTTTCATAACGCCCTAAGAAATGCAGGAGGAAAAGTAGAGAATATAATTGGTGGAAATACTTTCTTAGATAGAGAAGGTCAAAAAATTACAACTCCTGGAGTATACGAATTAAACTTTTCTAAAAGTAAGTTCCAGGATAACAGAACTAAATACTATTCAGTTAGCGATACATATTTACTAACTGTTCATATAAATGAAAGAAAAGCTAAAGAAATTGATGCATTTTACGAATCTGTAACAAGTAATGAAGATTTAAATTTATCAAAAATAATCGATCTAACGACTAGAGATGCAAAAAGCAAAATCACAATTGAAAGAAAACCAAAAAAAGTAAAAAAGATCTGGAATACCTTCATTGACTACTTTGCTGTCACCGAAGATTTAAAACTATAGAAATAGAATTCTCTTGCTCCCCTAGATCCTCTGAGCCAAGGATTTGAGTTAAGGTTGAAAAAAGTCTGTAAATTAAAAACGGAGGCGTATTGTAATACGTCGAGTATTTTCATTTACAGACTTTTTTCAAGATTAGCCAAATACTTGGCTCAGTTGGTTCAGCAGGATGGTTGGACGTAGTAGGCGCATAGACTCGACTCTTCATTTATATTCTCTTTAGTGCTCCCATCTTGCTGTAGATATAGCTTACATAAGGACTTAGCCTCTGCACATCTTACTAAGGGTTGAAGCTTACTTCTTTCACTATTAGAAATTCTTCTTAATGCTTGGTTTTTTGTTTCTTCAGGAAATTTATTAACCGCTGCACTAGCTTCAGGTGTTGCTATTGTTAGTAGTGCAACTATTGCACTATCTCTAACACTTGCATTTTCGTCTTCTAAGGCAAGAATTAAACTATTTACAGAATTAGGTCTGCGTAAATCTCCAAGCAAAGCTGCTGAATGCGCTCGAACTAATGGATTTTCATGGTTAAGTGAGGATAAAAGAGGGTCATATGCATCAGGGAAATATGGTGCTAAGTCTGCAAGTTTAGTTAGGGCATCCATTGCCTGAGTAGCATTAGCGTTAATTACGGTACTATTTAATAAAGGAATCTGTTTTTTAGATTTAATCCTATTATTAGGATTTAAAGCAGTTTTTTTCCTAATGGTATCTCTATCTTGTAGTAATTTATTTCTAACTTTTCTTGAGGCTCTTTTCGCTCGAGATTTTATTGCCTGTTTTGATTGCTTTACTTTTTGTTTTTTCTTTTGATTTTGCTCGCTTCTATACTTTGATACCGATGATGAATATCCACTAGCATTTAGAGTAGATATTATTTGTTTTCTCTCAAGAGCAGAAACAGAGTCTAAAGACGAAGCTAAAACTCTTGCTTGCTCAGAGGAATTCACACCAAGTAACAACAAAGATTGAGCCGCTGCTAGACGAACATTTGCATTATTATCTTTAACTAATGGCTTAATTAAATCAATTGCATTTTTTGAGCCTCTCTTACCTAAAATATAAGAAATAGAAGCTTTATTCTCATCTAAACTATTCGCTAAATCATGATATATATCTGCCTTGGTTTCAATTAAAACTTGCTGAGCAGCAGATCTCACATCTGAAGAAGAATCACTTAAAGAAGAAATTACTGGAGTAATAATTTTCTTGGCTGACTTATTCATATAATTTAATAAACTAAGAGACCAAGTTTTTTGTTGAGTAGTTCCGGAATTTAAATACATAGCTAAATTATCAGCTGGGTCTTTTTCCCCTGAAGAAAAAAACCAACTACCTGTTCTAGGCTCAATGTAAGGATCACCTAAAGCTTTTGTTGAAGCGACATAACACATCCTAGCAACTTTAAAATCCACATCATTGTAACAATCTATTAACGGAATTAATGCTTTTCTGGCCTTAGGACCTAAGGCTTTTAAATCATGTGCTGCATTGAAGCGAACTAAAGGACTATCCTCTTTTAAGGCATCTACTAAAATTGGAACGATATATGCCTCTCTTAAAACTGGGTAAGGTCTCTTTATTCTTAAGCCGGTAACAGTTTTTTGATACTCGTTCTTACTATATCCTCTACTAACACTGCTACATGAAAAAGATACTAAAAAAACAATTGTCAGTATTAAGTATTTTACCATTATCTTTTCTTCTTACTCCTTAACTAATTCAGCTGCTAATATAACTTCAATCTCAAGCTCATTATCACTTTCTAGATATGTCAGAGTCTGCACTTTCCCTGCCAATTTAATATCATTACTTATTTCATCTATTATTGACAAGGTCTTTTTGTTTCCAATTAATTTCAATTCACTTACTGGCCATTTTAAGTTCTTTTGAGCACTAGATTTCGCTTGATGGATTGCAGCTAATACTTTCTTTGCAGTATTAAAATATTCAATATCTGTTTCAAAGCTTCCCGCTTTTGGCCAAGCACTGGTATGAATCGAGCTATCTTTTTCAAGCCAAGACCAAATTTCTTCCGTTACAAAAGGCATATAAGGCGCAAATAGTTTTAAAAAAGTATTTAAAATTATATTTAACGAGGCTAGTGCTGAGAGTCTTTGTTCACCCTCTCCTTGATAAGCTCTAGTTTTTACTAGTTCTAAATATGAATCACAAAATGTCCAAAAAGTAGTTTCTATTTCTTGAAGAGCTTGAGCGTAATCAAAAGTGTTTAATGATTTAGTACTTGCTTTTATAGAGTCATCCAATAAGCTTAAAAAAGATAAATCTAAAATACTTTTTACATTTTCAAAACTTAAGTCTTCTTTTTTATTGCCTTCTATCTCTTTTTCAAACTCAATAATATTATTAAGAACAAACTTACTAGCATTAAACAATTTAGTTCTTAATTTAACACCTATTTTAAATACAGATTCATCATAAGCAGTATCAACTCCTAGTCTTGCTCTAGCTGCCCAGTATCTCACAGCATCAGAAGAATAACTTTCTAATAAAGCAGTTGGAACAACTACATTCCCTTTAGACTTACTCATTTTTTTTCTATCAGGGTCTAAAATCCAACCACTAATAACAACACTTTTCCATGGAATTTGTTTTTCGTGAAAATAAGCCTTCGCAATTGTATAAAAAGCCCAAGTTCTAATAATTTCATGAGACTGAGGACGAATATCTGCCGGGAACACTTTTTTGTGCTTACCCCCTACTTCATTTTCTCCTCCCCAGTGACTAACTATTTGAGGTGTTAAAGAAGAAGTTGCCCAAGTATCCATTACATCTGGATCACCACAAAAACCATTAGGTTGGTCTCTTTGAGACTCTTCATACCCAGGAGCAGGCTCTGATAATGGATCTACAGGAAAAGAAGTAGCAACAATTGGATTTTCATAATCTTGCCTTCCGTCTTTGTCTATTTTGTACCAAACAGGAAAAGGTACACCAAAAAACCTCTGCCTACTAATACACCAATCAAAATTTAAACCTTCAACCCAATTATCATAACGATGCTTCATATAATCAGGATGCCAAGAAATTTTATTTCCTTGTTCTAACAACTCATCTTTAAAATCCAGTATCCTGATAAACCACTGCCTGGCACTAACAAATTCTAATGGTACATCCCCTTTTTCATAGAATTTCACAGGATGCATAATTGCTCTTGGCTCACCTACTAAAAAGTTATTCGCTTTTAATAAGGACACTATTTCTTCTCTAGCTTTTTTAACTTTAAGTCCAACTAAGCTCTGATAATTTGCTTTTGCTTTTTCAGGGTTAAGGCTTAAAAAAATCTCACTACTAAAATCAACTTCTTGGAATCTTCCTGCTTTATTAATTATTTGTTTTATAGGAAGGCCAGACTGCTTCCACCAATCGACATCAGCTGAATCTCCAAAGGTACAAACCATTAAAATACCAGTACCCTTTTCAGGATCAGCATGAGTTGAAGGTAGAATTGGAACTCTCGCATCGAATAAAGGAGTTACTGCATGCTGTCCAAAATATTCTTGATAACGTTCATCATCTGGATGCGCAACTACTGCAATACACGCTGCTAAAAGTTCAGGCCTAGTAGTTGCTATAATAAAATCTTTATCACTATCTTCAACTAAGAACTTAATATCATGATACGCACCTGGAACTTCCCTATCTTCGATATCAGCTTGAGCTAAAGCTGTTTTATAAGTGACATCCCACATAGTAGGGGCATCTATAGAATAGACCAATCCTTTATTAGATAAATCTGCAAAAGACTTTTGGGAAACTTCTCTACAGTGCTCACTGATAGTAGAATATTGCTCAGACCAATCTACAGAAAGACCTAAACTTTTCCATAACTCTTCAAAAGCTTGCTCATCTTCTGCCGTAACCACTTTACATGCTTCAATGAAATTCTGCCTAGAGACTTCTATTCTTTTTTTATTTTTAACATCAGGTTTCCAATCTTTTTGATAAGCAACACTAGGGCTACAAGAAATCTTAAACTTATTCTGCACTCTTCTTTCAGTCGGCAAACCATTATCATCCCAACCCATAGGATACATAATATTCTTCCCTAACATTCTTTGGTACCTGACAATAATGTCAGTATGCG
This sequence comes from uncultured Bdellovibrionales bacterium, assembly GCA_964408435.1. Taxonomy (GTDB): domain Bacteria; phylum Bdellovibrionota_C; class UBA2361; order SZUA-149; family CAYOZL01; genus CAYOZL01. The sequence goes on from CAYOZL010000009.1 coordinate 49,233, forward strand.
TGTAGCTAAAAACATGACCAACATGTAAAGAACCTGAAACTGTAGGAGGTGGAGTATCAACTACAAATGTATCTTCTCTAGAAGCACTTGAATCCCATTTATAAAGAGAATCTTTCTCCCAGCTCTCTATCCATTTCGCCTCGACATCTGCGTGCTTGTATTTCTTAGGTAAATCTTTCATTGGAATTTATAATACTGAAATAATAAAAAATGATTAAAACAAAGAAGCAGCAAATAATAAAAAAGAAACTAAGGAAACTAATGTCACAAACCCTAGAGCTGCAAAAATTCTATTCCTCTTCATTTCACTTTGATTATGTTCGTGGTCCGCAATACTTGAGAGTTTCTGAGACATGCTCATTTCTGAAGTCTTTATTCCTGCAAACATCGGTTGTTCTTGTTCTGGCTCTGAACTTAAACCAAAACCTCTTTTAGAGCCTCTTTCTTTTTTATCTTTAGAGAACCCCTTGCTAGAGTCTTCTACTTGAGTATTCTGATCCCCTTTCAAACCACCTGCAAAACTAGCAACAGAACTCCCTACCGAGCTATTTGAGGGACTTCCAGCAAAACTTGAGGAACCATTATCAAAAACAAAAGGTTTGGCAGGCTCACTATTATTTCCTTTATAGTTTCTTGGCTTAGCTACCTTAATCTCACCATACAATACAAAAAATGAATAATCACCAATGTCTATCTGATCTTGATCGAGCAATGCCATTTTACCGCTATGACCTTGACCATTAACAATAACATTATCTGTAGTATTAAAACTAAGTGCCCCTATTTCATTTCTTGAAAAATTAAGCTCTGAGTTCAAATCTTGAATATCTTCAGCATTTATTTTCAAGCCATCATTAGCAATTTCAAAATTTTTAATTAAATCAAAGCCTTTAAAAGCAATTACCCTACTTTTCAATTCAACTTTATCTGTAACTTCACAACGAAGAGTAAAACTAGCAAGCCTAACGATATCACTATCTTTAACTAATTTAATTTGTCCACTTCTTAATGACTTACCATTATAAAAACTTCCATTAGTGCTAAAGTTATCTCTAAAGACCCAAATATCTTCTGCTTTAAAGAAAATTCCATGATAGCCAGAGACTTCCTCTACTTCTAGTCTGACGGTATTCTCATCTTCTCGACCGACACTGATTAGTTCAGAGTTTGATTCAGCTAAGACTTTGTTAGAACTGTCTTTTAAAATTAACATATTCTTAAAATAACTTCTTAAAATAATTTAGATTAATAGAGTGCCACCACACTAACATATGCTAATTTTAATTAGCATATTGCCGAGCGCAGCGGAAAACAATATATAGTTGACTTAGGTTGATTTTTATAGCGTGCCAAAGGCATTTTGCTCAAGCAAAATAGCTGATTAGGCTTTAGCCTTCGAACTGAAAATTAAGCTAAGTCAACTATATAATGACAAATTATAGATTAAAGGACAAAGATTATAAGTAGTCTTAGATAAATATGTAGGGGCTATTTGATACTATATTTAACAAAAATATTTGCTACTTCTGTATAAAGATCTTCAGGAATAGTTTGATTGATCTCAATTTGATTGAATTTTTTTATAATCTTATCTGATTTAACAACTGGAACACTCGACTTATATGCCTGCTTTAATATTAAAGATGCTAATTCATTAGCTCCGAGGGCAGCAACTATAGGTGCATCCATTTCCTCTGAGTCATACTCTAACGCAATTGCTCTAATTTTATTCGAAGTCTTATTTTTTCTAGCCTTACTCATTTAACTCTACTCATTAGCTTTCTTAGTACCAGTACTATGTTTAAATTCTGGCAAATATAAAGAAAACTTAGTTCCTTTTCCTAAGCTACTATCCACAGTTAAAATTCCGTTATTCTTCTGAGCTAAAGCATAAGCTGCTGCTAAGCCAAGTCCAGCACCTGAAAAAGCAATACCAGAAGAAGAATCTAAATTCTTGGTGCTATAAAAAGGCTCAAAACATCTTTTCTTAGTCTCAAGATCCATCCCTCTACCATTATCCTCAACAACAATCCTTATATAGTTCCCTATTGGCACTTCAAAATGTGCAGAAGTTTCAGAAATTTTAAAATACTGAGTACTAATTTTAACTCTACCTTCTTCATTCATGGCTTCTTTAGCATTAAGTAATAAAGTTGAAATTATTCTTAATACTTGCCTGCTATCAATTAAGACCTTTGGTAGTTTATCGCTTAAATCAAGAATAAGTTTCTGCTTTGACTTTAAATTTCTTTTTAAACCCACTTCTCCTCTTTCTAACAATAAATTAATATCTAAAGAATTAAGTCTTGGATTCTCAACATTAGAAAAACTCATTAATTGCCTAACTAATGCTGCACCTTTAGATGCCGCATCGTTAATCACTGAAGCTGCTTGCTTAATCTCATCATTTGCAGATTCAGTGCCTTTTACATCTAACATTTTAAGCAAAGAAGATTGACCCAATATAGCTTGTAGTAAATTATTAAAGTTATGAGCCACCCCTGCAGCTAACAAACCAGCAGCTTTCATTTTATCTGTTTCACCTGCTCGCTCTTCTAATCTTTTAGTTAATAAATTAGCAGCAATCTCTGCAGACAAACTGGATATTAAAGTAATTACATCTTTATCTATTTCTGAATTTTCATTCTCTGGTTGAAAAGCTAGCACTCCTAGCACCTGCCCACCGGCAATTAAAGGAATAAGACCAACTGATTCAATTTCAAACTTAGAAAAGAATTTCCTTATGTTTTCATCTCCTATTAAATCTGAAGAAGAATTAAGGACTAATGGAGAACGGGAATTTACAACTTTACAAATTGGATGGCTAGGGTCATTTAATTGCAGGTCTATTTCAACTAAATGCTTTTTCCAGTTGGGTCCATAAGCTGCCTGTCCTACTATTTTAGTACCAGTGTCATCTAAAAGACCAACCCATAGTCTTTTAAATCCTAACTCCTGTTTTATAATATCAAATGATTTACTAAAGATTTCATCTGCGCTTAAGAATCCAGAAAGTTCATGACTAACTTTATATAAAGCAGAAAGTTTTCTAGCTTGATTCTTATAAGCAATGCGTTTTGCATCAAGTTCCCTAAGAGCTTCTTTTCGAACAGTAATATCTACCCCAAAAGCATCCCATCCCCCAATTGCGCCGTTTTTTTCTTGAACTGGAACTAACTTAACTAAAAGCCATCTCATTCTACCAGTAAGGTGATTAACAACCCTTAGTTCTTCGTCTAAGCTATCTACCTTTTTAGCTACATTTATAGCATTTTTTCTGACTCTTTCTCTGTCATCAATATGAATTAAATCAAACCACTCTACTTTTTGCCCAGAGAGGAAATCCTCTGCCGCAACTCCAAAGAAATCCAAGGCTCTTTGACTGATAAAAGAAATTCTATGTCCTGCATCAACATGAAAAATTATAGCATCAGAATTTTCAACTAAACGTCTGTACCTTTCACTAGTATTATCATTTTGTTGTTTTTCTACCCCCGAAAAAGGAAGGATTAAAGAATGAAATTGCGTGCCATCAAAGTGAAAATTGTCTGCGATTAAAACTTCTTCACCTTTCTTGTTTTTCACTCTAAAACTTTTACATTCTATTTTCTTATTTCTTTTTTCATAAATATTCCAATAGTAATTACTAGCAATTTCTCTGTCAGCTTCAACTACAATTTTTTGAATTAAGTCTGAAAAATGCATTTGCATTACTTTCTTTCTCTTTAATCCAAAAAAACTCAGATATTCATTACTAACGTAATTAACTCTTCCTAGCTTATCGAACTTAATTATTTTATGAGCTAAAGATTCTGCAGCAGAAACCCCTAAAGGGCTACTAGCAAGACTGTCGGTGGAATCATGAATAGAGCTATCAACAAAGTTCGCAGTAAAATTTAATCTTGATAAAATAATACCCGCAATTTTTAATAAGCTATCTAAATAATTTAAATCAATCTTAGATAAATCATTACCTAGAAAAATAAGCTTAGCATTATCAGAACTAGACTCACCTATACTTGAAACTATCGCCTCAGAACTATCAAAACTATTTATTGCATCTACAAACTTAGGATTGTCAAACTCCTTGGTAGAGAATAACTGACTTTGTTTAATGTTTAAATTTAATTTGATTAAATATCTTGATACTCGAACCAAAAGCTCTTCATTTTCAGATTTAAGCTTGCTCCATCTAATAAATCTAGAATTTGAACTCAAAATAATTACATTAGAACCAATACTAGAACTAAGTACACTGAAAAGCTTAGAGTAAAACTCCTCTGTGTCCTTCGCTTCTAAAAGCTCCTTAGTAAAATCTACAAACATCTCGATATAAAACTTCTTAAATAAAACCCTTGAATAAAACTCTTAAAAAAACTCCGTAAAAAACCTAAAATTATCACTAACTATTATCGTTACCGATAATTACAACTTTAGAACGCTTAACGCCTTCTAGCATATTTTGTAAAGCAATCTCTTGATGTAATTGCTTTCTTAAACCTTTTAATTGTGGATCACCCTCACTTTCTTTCATCTCTTGCTTAAATTCACTTGCATCCATTTTTAGCCTATTAAATCTCTTAACTCTTTGATAAAGGTAGTCACAAATTCCTATTACAAGTGTTAGAAAGGCAAGAGCTAAAATTAAAAAACTAAGATAGTACAAAACAGAATTCCAACTAAGCTCAGCATTAGCAAAAACTAAACTAGAGAAATATTTCTTTAAAATAAAAAAGTACAAAATCAAACTACCAAAAGTTATAGTTAACGTTTTTGCAACTTCAAAGAATAATCCTTTTAGTAGGCCTTCTGAAGATTTTAAAATATTCTTCTTAAAGCCCTCTACAGGATTTAACTTTTTAAAATCAGGAGCCAATGACTTAAAAGACAAATGGAATCCAACTTGAAATGTTTCTACTACTAAACTCATAAACACCAGTAACAATAAAAATAACAACATATACAAACTAACACTATTAAGTGCTATTTTCAGGTATACTAAGATGTTATTGCTATTAATTTCTGCTATGAATCCTAGATAGTTACGAAAAAATGCCTCTATACGAGAAAAGTTGTAAAAAAGATAATAAATAGTAGATAGAAAAACACAAATCAATACAGATCCAGACAAGTCCCTACTCTTAGCGACATCCCCATCTTCTCTAGCTTTCTTTAGCTTTTTTGCGCTAGGAGGAAATTGTTTATCTGCGGACATATTGTTTCCATTATAATTTCAGAGTTTAGATAAAGAACAAACAAGGCTAAAATGCTTTTTAAGGGTGTTAATTCAAAAGAGACATTTACCCTACCAAGTAGCCTTGTTAGAACTAAAATTAGTAAATCAAGGCTTACCGTTATGGCAAAAATAGGTAGCACTGAGAGGAAGGCAAACTTCAGGCTATCTGATGATAACTGTATTAAATAATCAAAATTTTGATGTCCTAAACTAGAAGTACAGTTTGAAGCACATTTAAAAGCATTAAGTCTGACGCTAACAATATACTGCGCTAGATCCATTTTAAAAAAAACGATAGGCACAAATAAATTATAAATCCCTTCAAATATAGAACCTCTTACTTGCCCAAAGTTAACCTCTGCAAACTGCATTCCACGTAAAATATCTATGATTCTAGCAAAAAAAGGCAGTGCTTCTAAAAGCAAGTATATGGGTAAAACAGCAATCAGTGCTGAGACTATAACTGTAAATAATTCTATTGGAATATTTTTAGAAAAATCTTTACTAGATATCAGTCCATCTGGAAGAAGAATAAATGGGGCACAGGAAAGAATTAAACAAATAGAAATCCCTGCATAAAAAGGAATATAATTTCGAAACCAAGTAAAAACATTAAAAGCTGTGAAGAAAAAGATAAAGTTAAATAAATAAGAAAATACTACCTCACTCCCTAAATTAAATGTGCTCAATCCAAACATATCATTGCCCTACTCTTATCGACCAACCTTCATTGAATGAGCATGATTGAATTTAATACATTTTGTGTAAAATCTATCATCTTCGATAAATATAAATCCCTGCATAAATACAAAAGGGAGACAATTGTAAAAAGCTTGGGAACAAAAGTAAGAGTATTTTCCTGAATTTGGGTAGAAGCTTGCAGTACACTTAGCACCACCCCAACAATCATACTTGCAAATAAGGGAATTGCAGAAAAAATTATCGCTAAATACAATGCCTGATTAAATAAATGTTCGTGATTTAACATCTTAAATTTACCTATACTTGCCCATATGACATTACTAAACCTCTACAAAGCAGATACCAACCATCACAAAGCACAAAGAGTGCAATTTTAAGTGGCACTGAAATAGATATTGGACTAACCATCATCATACCCATTCCAACTAGAACATTTGCAACTACCAAGTCGATAATTAGAAAAGGAAGGTAGAGAGCTAGGCCAACTGCAAATGCTTCTTTTAGTTCACTTAAGACAAAAGCAGAAGCGGTAGCAATAAAATCAC
>CAYOZL010000010.1:0-6079 GCA_964408435.1 uncultured Bdellovibrionales bacterium
ATTAAAGATGCAATTCAAATTTTAGCTATTAATCCATTTTCTGATGCACTTAGAGTCAAGAAGTTAAAAAAAGAAAAAAACCTATATCGACTTAGAGTTGGTGATTATAGAGTAATATACGAAGTTAAAAACGAACAGCTTTTAATTACAGTCGTTAGACTTGGACATCGAAAAGATGTCTATAGATATTTAAAATCAAAATAAAAAAAAGAGAGCGAAAGTACGCCCTCTACACTATTAAAATCTACACTATCAAAGCTGTTAATTTTTCTTAACTGCTAGTCCACTCGCTTCTATATAACCCCACGTAGTAAGACCAATGCCTTTTTTATATCTTGTATTTATTACCGCATTCGCACCGATTCTTTTTGCTTCTTTAGCTAGTGCAGTATTTACTTGCTCTCTTGTTGGGTCTTTATGAAATGCAGTCAGTTTCTTTACTGTTGCTTCAACATTACCTAAAGATTCATAACTGACTGTAGGTAAGCTAGATTCTAAAATCTGCACTCCAGAATTTATTTGCCTAGCTTCTTGTGCATTTAGCTCAGTGTTAGTATTAACCCTGTAACTAGCACAGCTACTAGCTAAGAATCCTAGAAAAGTAATTAGTAAAACTTTTTTCATAATATTCTCCTTTATTTTGTATTTATTTTTATTTTGTACTTACAATCTCTCAGCTTGACCAACATACGCTATCTCACAAGGAAGTAGCCCAAGGCATTCAAAACCGATTCTAACATAAATAGTTTAGTATCTATCTAATCGCAGAAATGAGCTAAAAGTTGCTAAAATAAGTTATTGATTCTCTTTTTTATAGAAAACACATTTATTAAATAACTGCGTAGCTTTTTGCTTACTTGTATCTATAAATTGTATCTCACCATCATTCTTACTGTTAGATAAGGCATAATCAGCAGCAACTCCTACGACACTAAACAATCCTATGCCGAGCGTTCTTGAAAGTCTGGGTTTAATCTCAAAGAAATGCTCAGTATTAGCAGGGAAATTTTTAGTTAATTCGTGCTCTCCTACCCCACCTTTTAGATCGAGTACTAAAGTGTGGTTTCCAGCTGAAACATCATACTTATAGCAACCACTCTTTGGTAATTCGATAATTTTTTGTCCATCAACATAGATTCTTGAATGCTGACCCATATGCTTCTCGCCTGGTCTTAGAAAGTAAATACTTGCTTTATTAGAGTAATTATTTGCATTCCTTGAATAATAATTACTCATGCTCTCTCCTTTAATCTCTACTGTTTTAAAGATTGGGCCACATGATGATAATAACAGTGTTAATAATAGGGACAATAAAATTAGATTTAAAATTCGCATTACTTCCTCCATATTCTTATTATAGACTCACAAAGTGGACGCACTATGTGCGGCCTTATACACTTTTACAGCCTTTAGCCAGAGGCTAATAGCTTTGCTAACGGCTACAGCTTTCACTGTCGCCTACTATCTAATCGCGGATTTAGGAGTAAAGTTGCTATCTAAATAAATTAACTTTTAAAAATCTTGCTAATTTTTAAGACAAATATGAGCCTAATTTTAATAAATTTCATATTTATGATAAAAATCATGCGTGCTCAAGTAGAGCCAACGCTTGTCTGAAGATTCAAGCGGTTTTTTGTTCCAAATAGGAATTTGAGGTTAGATATGAGTAGTAGAGATAAAAAAGACAACTGGAAAATGGAATTCGGTCAAATCGGTGCATTTTTGAAGATCATGAATTCTTGTGGAGTCGATCCTAGTGATATAGGGGCAGTCCTTCGTAACCAAGAAACTGCAATCAATCTTGCTCGTTATTGGAAAAATGGAGCTCTTGTTAAAGAGCAATATGAGGTAGATCGTTCTTGGAGAATTGCTCGAGAAATACTTGGAATGAATTTCTTTGATCCAAATGATGTGAGTCGAGCTTTTGGTGTTGATTTCGATACTGAAATGATTGAAGGTCTTTCAGAAATTCCTTATTCACGTGAGGAACTGAAAAAAGTCAAAGAAACGCACTTCCTTTTTCCTGGATATCCACTTTCTGTTCTTGGTGTGAAACAAGGAGTAGAAAAAGGAGAAGAGTTGGGCTGTTTTCCAAAGCTATATATTGGCACTGATATTAAATCAAAGCATGGAAATACAAGTTGGGTTGAAACTACCAGGAAAGAAGTAGTTGAAGAGACAAAAGTCAAGCCCCAATGGTATTTGATGCGTAAAGGAAACACGCAGTTATCAGGCTTTAGCTTTACTGAAAAAGTTGAAAAACTTTCAGAGAAAGAGAGACTCGCTGAAGCTTGTGAAGCGATATTTGGAAATGTATTGTATCTCAGAATGAATAGAGAGTATGTATTTGGTTCTGATGGGCTCTTGGTTTGTAGTCACGTTCTCTCAAGTACTTATCAGGTCGGGATTGGAGGCGACAAAGCAGGCTTCTTTTATGTTTGCGATCATGAAATAGACGTTGTAATGGGCTGTAATATAGCTACCGTTTACAAGTAGTCGATGATTTATTGAAGGTTGAAATCTTTGTGGCGTTGTTGAGCTTCAACAACGCCCTTATTTCTAATATTTTATAGGCTTCAAGCTACCGCTTGACAGCGTTGCTGGCGCCTACAGCTTTCACTGTTGCCTAGTTTATTAATCGCGGATATGAGAAGAAAGTTGCTAGTTAGAGATAAAAAATTGGTGGGGAACGGTGCTTGTTCCCAAGTAGTAGTGAATAGTAAAGACTCACCTCGAGTATTTGTAATCGAGTGCGTAGCCAACAAAGTAACCTCCCTCTCCTGGAATGAAGATTTTTGAAAGTTCCTGCATCTCCAATCGAAGTTCATGTTGGTAGTTGTTGCTTATCGACTCCGCCTCATTAAACTTTTTTAGTAAAATTCTAAAAAGTCTAGAGTAAGTGCCTTTCAGTATTGAACGACGAATAGGTCGTTTAGAGAGATAGCGAACAAGTTCGCATAGCTCGTCCAGTGTGTACTGAGCAAACGAAGCGTAAATAGCGCAGATAATGAATTTCTTCATTGTGTAAATCCTTTAAGTTAAGTGATGTGATTTGCGCACATAATACTGTTATTTCAGTATATATCTGAGCAAATCACCTTAACTCTATTTACTAACTTCTAATTTATTCACTTCTACTTTAAGAAAAAACCTTTTAATAAAAAATTAAAAAAACTTAGAAAACCTTAAGTACAAGCACATATGTTCCCGAATAAGATGCACTTATTCGGAAACAAATTTTTTATTTCTACCCATATTAAATTATCTGTACGTTATTAAGGGTTTTTATTTAAATGTTATAAAAAAATCTAATTCAAACAGATTCGAATACCAGAATATTTTAAGTCACTATATTTAGTGAAATTTATATAATATATGTGCTTAAAATTGAATAAGGGAAGAGATTCTTACGAGCCTTGTATGGTTCGTTATTTTTTTGTTTTTTGAGGAAATGATTCAATGTACTTTCTTATGTACTTTGTTGCTGTGAGTGTTCTTTTTCTTATCTTTTTCCCAATTTTTGGGAACTTGAAAACAAAAGAAGAAGAGAAGAGAAAAGAAGAACTACGAGCTTTTGTTGCTCAAGTTCGAGCAAAACTCGATCCCGACAAAGAAAGAAAGACTTTGTTCTCGAGTGCCGAATTCATGCGTCGGTACGACTCTTTTAGTGAAGAAGAGATAGGGTTTATCTCTACACAAATACTCTTTGATTCTCCTTCGAAGTTAGAGTTGAAGTATATTCTTCAAGATGCTCCTTCATTACGCGAAGAAGCTTGGCAGAAGTTACTTGAGTTGAAACCAACAATTCAAGACCTTTTTGAGGCCATTGCAGCAGTTGATGAAAAAAATGAGCTACGTTTGCGGATTGGTGAAAAGATACTTGAACGAGATCTAGTGATTACAGATTTATTGCGTCTTCTTAACTGGATTCCTTCAATGCGTGAACAAGTCGAGCGAAAGCTCGCTGAGAACGAAGTAAGTGAGAAAGATATGGAATTCTTTCGCAAGGAGACTTCTAGCAAACATTCCGTGTAAAATACGGTCTTTTGTTTTGTTGCAGTTTCTTTCTCTGATTCTTACTGGCGTTTTTTCAAAAGGTTTGAAAATCGCTCGTAGGAATCTGTTCGTTTATTTAAAAAATCACTTAACGCTCATAATTAGAGAGATATAGAAAAGAGATGCGAAGTTTAACCTTTAATAAAAAGGAAAAAATGCATCTCAATATCAGTAAGTAGTGCACCCTCCCCCTAGTTTCTACTAGAATCTCTAATAAGTTCCATAACCTCATCTGTTGATTCTTTCTCTATGTTGAGTAAGGCCCTTGCTTGCTCACGTAGTGGCTCTACATATTCAATAATGTATATAAGGTCATCGCTATTTGGCTCAGACTCCTGTAGTTTTTGCCAAGCTTGCTCACGTAGTGACTCGACATACCGGATGATGTATCTCAGGTCATTGTTATTCGGATTACTCTCAAATAGTTTTTGCCCAGCCCTTTCACGTAGTGTTTCAAAATTCTCGATAACGTACCTCAGGTCAAGACCATTTGGTTCATTCTCAACTAATTTCTTCCAAGCTTCCTCGCGCAGTGGTTCTACAAACTTGATAATGTATACCATGTCATCGTTACTTGGCTCATTTTGAAGTAGTTTTTGCCAAGCCTCTTCACGTAGTTTTTGCCAAGTATGTTCAGGTACTTGCGCTGCACGTAGGATAATGTATCTGAGGTCACTATTGTTTGGCTCATTCTCAAGTAGTTTATTCGCTGCCAGCTCATAAAGTGAATCTACATATCGCATAAGGTACATTAGATCATTATTACTTGGGTTATTCTCAAGCAGTTTTTGTCCAGCTTCCTCACGCAGTGAGCTTACATGTTTTATCAGGTATTTTAGGTCATCGTTACTTGGGTCGTTCTCAAGCAACTTTTGTCCAGCTTGCTCACGCATTGGCTGTACATATAGGATAATGTATCTGAGGTCACTATTGTTTGGTGAATCCTCAAATAGCTTCTGTCCTGCCTGCAAGCTCAGTGGCTCGACGTACTGGATGATGTATCTCAAGTCATTGTTACTTGGCCCTGGATCGCTATTTAAAAGACGAAACCACAATTGATCTTTTGTGTTTACAGTCATGGGAATTCTTTCTTTCTTTTTTGAAGTTCAGTAACAGCTTTTAAGACTTAGATTTTAAGATCTAGAAAAGCCCTAAAAGCTATTACCGAATAAAAGAATAACTATGTCTATTTTTAAAAAACCAATAATTCTTTGCATCTCCTATACTGATATCAATGCTGAAAACAGTGGTAGGAGGTGTTTCTATTGTCTTCTTCTCGTATGATTTGGTTTTTAAAATAATAGCGTTGATTTAGTGAGAAATCAATAGGATGAGATTTTGTTTTTGGTTAGAACAGGATCTAAGTTATCAGCATAGAGTTGGACTCACTGCGTGTCGTTGTGGACGCACTATGTGCGGCCTTATACACTTTTACAGGCTTCAAGCTACCGCTTGACAGTTCCACTGGCGCCTACCCCGTTTTTAATAACTCTAGCTAATTCAGATTCAAATTTATCCCTATCTGCTTCAAAGCCCTTCGCGTTACTAGGTCGTTTCATAGCAGGAAGTTTCATAGCTTCAGTAGCGATATTGCCAAGTGAGTCTTTAATTGCAGAAAAGACTGCTCTAGCAACATGAGAACGAGTAAGAGAAGAATTAATAGCAGTAGATAAAATACTTTCTAATTCATCAAAAGCTTTTGCAGTTGAAGGTGTTAAAACAATTTCACGCTTTACGTTCGCTAACTCCCCTGTTGGCTCATTTGTGGGAAGCTTTGTTGGTAAGTTTGTTGCTACTTGTCCCGTATTTACTTTTTCTTCTCTAAGAGGAATCTTATTACTTATTGCTTTAGCAATTTTTGTAGCCTTAACTTTTATTGCCGGTATTTCCCTTGCTGGTATTTCTCTGGGTAGCGGCTTAATCTCTTCATAATTCTCTACACTACTTAAAAGTGAGTCTGTAAGTGAAGGGTCTAAGAATTTATCTAATGAGCTATATGATTTTTTCTTTTTTAGTTTTTTTG
>CAYOZL010000010.1:6179-50123 GCA_964408435.1 uncultured Bdellovibrionales bacterium
GGTAGATAATTTTTTACTAATTTAGAAATGTCTTTCCATTGATTAGAGGTTCTTTTTGCTTTTGCAATGATTACTCCTAGTATTTCTAATTTTTTATTTAAATGCTTTCTTGCTTGAGCAATATCTCTTAATGCCTCCCCTAGCCCAGCTATTGCTAATGGTTCTGGAATTACGCAGAAAAGGAACCAATCAGAACATGCATAAGCTGAAATTGTTAGTGTTGCACCCGCACTAGGTTGAGTATCAAGAAGAATAAAATCATAAAGTTTTCTAGCTTCTTTTAGTCCAGCATCCAGTAGTCTAATTTTATCAACCATCTTAGGTAACTTTGAATCTAGAACATTCATATCTGTTCTAGCTGGAATTAAATGCACCCCTTCTGGCATTTCTTCAGTAATCGCTAAATCACTAACTGATTCATTATCAATTACAAGCTCCAGTGTCCCAGAATATTCTTCAGGGTTAATACCAAGTAATTTTGTAGACCCTGCTGTTGGATCTAGATCAATGATTAAAACTTTATAACCCTTTTCTCCAAGCCCTGCTGCAATATGAGTAGTATTTGTAGATTTTCCAACACCACCTTTTTGATTTCCAATTCCTAGAACTATTCCTAGAGCTTTATTATTTTTTCCTTTTGCCAGTGGCTTTACTTTAGACATATCAGTTTTCCTTTTTCTGCATTCCAGTTTCCCTCTCTTTCCTGCATTCCCGAATGCGGGCATTCCTACATAGGATAATCAAATAGCTTTATATTTCTGACAAGTTCATTCAACTTAAACTCTTAGTCTTATAAAATTACTCTCATACAGGCATTCCAGAACTCCTGTATGCCCGCACTCCAGCATTCAGGGACTCAGGAGCTCATGAGTGCAGGATTTCCTGCGTGCGGGCGTTCTTGCATGCAGGCATGCCTGAATGCAGGAATACTCTTAGGGTATTCAGATATGATTGATATTTAATCATTTATTTAAATGTTAAGGCATTCAGGAATCCAATTTTTGTATCTATAGAAAGTTACTAGCAAAAATTTATACGCATTCATGAGTGCGATTGGTTTAGCTCAATTTCTTGATTCTCCGTGAGTATTCATGCGTTCCAGCATTCGGGAATGCGTAGTATTAACTTTGAGTCAATTTTTGACTCGGCATGGTGGCGTGATCTTTTAGTTCGGAAGAAGAGGGGGCGAGGAGTGGAGATAAAATACTCCTCGCCATTAATCTTTATTTACTTATTTTGATAAATAAAAGTGTGAGCTAAATCAGATACTTTAGCTACTAGAGGTAGGTCTGTTTTTGAAAAGCTAGTTGTTTCTTTCCAGTCTTCTTCTTTTTTATAAATCTTAACGATTTGCACGTTATGATTTACTCTTCCTTCATTCTCATTCTTCCAAATAGTAGCTTTAATTGCTCCTAATTTGATTTCATGTTCAGGTTTTTGTGTTTCATTTTGTACTGCCATTTTATTTTCCTTATTTGGTTAATATATCTAGTTAATCGCTAGTTTTTTAAATAAAGTTTCTATGTCCTTAATTATGTTCCAAGGTTAGCTAACAACACTTTAAATCAGCCTTTAAGCTAGATTCTTCGCATTAAAAAGGAATTAAAAGAGGAATAAAAAAAGGGATAAATATGGAAATAGAAATTCAATCAAAATCTACATTGGTGCAGAAAAAATTCAGACAAGTAAATTTAAAATTAAGAGCTCATAAACAAATTTTTGAAATCTCTGATTTACTAAGTAGGGTAGGGACTTTCCCAAAAGTAGAAGAGTTTTTAGAGGATAAAATGAAAAAAGCAGTTTTAGAATATTTAGATTCAGCTACTAGCGTTGTAGAGAAGGCTTCAAATGTAAAACCTCGCTCACTTCAAAAGGTGTCTTAGAGTTTTACTAAAGCACAGTTTTATAGGATATTTAAATCTATAAGTTGTTGTAATTATATGATATTTGCTAAATGCAAATTGTGATTTGCAAATATCAAATAAAGTATGTTATAATAAGTTATGGCTAAGAAATCTTCACATTTAAAGCCCCAAGATGTGGTTTTATTAAATAAGCTTATAGCTAATCCTAATAAGGATTATAGAATCTCTGATTTATCTTATGAGCTTGGTATTAGTGGTGCAGAGATCTCACATAGCTTTTATCGTTTGCAGAGATCTGAACTTATTAATCCTATTGATAGAAAGCCATTAAGGCAGAATGCGCTAGAGTTCTTATTACATGGATTAAGATATGTATTTCCTGCAAAGCTTGAGGCTGTAGCAAATGGAGTGCCTACTGCTCATTCAGCCTTACCATTGAGTAAGAAAATCAGTTCTGCAAAAAATGATCAGTATATCTGGCCATATTCAGAAGGAGAGGTCAGGGGGCATTCTATCATTCCTCTATACCCTAGTGTGCCAGAAGCCTGTATGAGGGACGAGAATTTACACGAGCTACTAGCTTTATGTGATGGCATAAGAGTAGGTAGGGCGAGAGAAAGAAAGTTGGCTAAGGAAGAATTAGAGAAGAGAATCTCTTATTAGGTATATATATTGTTTTCCACTGCGTTCGGCAATATACTAGTTAAGATTCAAACGTAAAACTAAATCACGACTAGTATATGCATTCAATAGAAATGATAGAGATAGTAGCGAAATCATTAGATTCGTTAATTAAAGAAATTGTTTTTATAGGAGGAGCAGCAACTAGCTTATATTCTAATCAAAACAACAAACTAGAATTTAGACCAACAGAGGATGTGGATTGCATTATTAATGTAACTTCTAAATTAGAATTTTATGCTCTGGAGAATAAGCTTAGAAGCTTAGGTTTTGAAAATAATAGTACTATGATTTGTAGGTGGAATGTAAATGGTATTGTGGTTGATATAATGCCTACGGATGCGAATATTCTTGGTTTTACTAATAGTTGGTATCAGCCTGGCTTAGAGAATAAAATCCAAATTAAACTACCTAGTAAGAAAAATATTTACATATTCACACTGCCTTATTTCTTAGCCTCAAAATTTGAAGCTTTATATAATAGGGGAGATAATGATTGGAGAGTTGCTTCTGATTTAGAAGATATTTTATTGGTTGTAATTAGTAACATTAATTCATTAGATAAAATAAATAATTCAGAGAATAAAGTAAGAAACTATTTAGTAAAGTCTTTTAGTGACTTATTATCTCAACCTAATATTAATGAAATTTTAATTTCACATGTAAAAGAAGAAGCTTTTCAAAAAAGCAAAACAATAATAGAAAATATATCTAAGCTGTAGATATTGAACTTTTTAAAGAAATTTAAATAATCAATAATAAAAAGATAATAAATATTTTAATGCAAGATAAAAGCATGAACCCTAATGGTTCTATGTGGCTATATTGATTACTTAAAATGTGAACCAGAAGGGGTGAGGATGGTTCGTTTTGAACCAGCAGGTTTTCCAAATTTTATTCTAATTTTTATAAATTTTACTAAATTCGCTCCAAGATTAAGCACCCACATAGTTCCTCTTAGTCTGTAGTAAATACTCACTCTATGGGCATTAAAGTAAAAATTCACGACGATGATAAAGACAGAAAAAAGTCACCTACTAAGCGTCAAAAAAGCACTCTAGTAAGTCTTTATTTAGCCAAGAAGGCTTTTAGTAGGTCAAAAAAAAGCTCTAAGAAAGCCACTCAAAGAGGTAGAGGTAAAGTCGTGCATAGAACGAGTACTAATCAAAAAGTAGTGCTTAAAGCGAGTTTCATTAAGCATACTGATGGAAAAGGAATTAAGAAGTTAAAAGCTCATTTATCTTATTTAGTACGTTCAGGAGTAGGTTTAGAAGATAGTTTAGAAAATGATAAAGAGTTAAAATTTCAACTTAAGGATAAAGAGCTAAGTAGAAAAGATTTAAGCAAATTAATTGATTCATGGAGCACAGATCCTTATCATTTCAGGTTTATAATTTCTCCTGATAGGGCAAGTGATTTAGACTTAGATCGGTATACAAAGTCAGTTGTAAAAAGATTAAGTAGAGATTTAGAAACTAATTTAGAATATTTCAGTGTTGCTCACTATAATACCGATAATCAGCATGTTCATTTAGTGCTTAGAGGTTTAGATGATAGGGGTAATCCTTTAGTTATAAATAAAGATTACATTAAGCATGGCATGCGTAATGCTTGTGAATTAGAAGCAACGTTAAGTCTTGGAAAAGAGCCTTATAGTAATAGATTAAAAAGAATTTTATTAGAAGTTTATAAACCTAAATTAACTCTAATAGATAGAAGGTTAGTTAAGCTTTCTAGGGTTTCAAAAGATGGAAAATTAAAATTAGAAATTCCTAAAAAGGGAAGTAATGAGTTAAGTAGAATTTACTTTGAGGCTAATATTAAGCGTCTTCATTTTTTACGTTCAATTAACTTAGCAAGTGAGGATAAAAAAGGTAGATGGAGTTTAAAAAGGGACTTAGAAAAGACTCTTTATAAGCTAGGAAGAAAAGAAGAGATAAGAGAAAGACTAGCGAATAAACTAATTAAAGCTAAGCACTTAAGGATTTGTGATGAGCAGATAGCTCTTAAAGATAGAGTCAGTGGAGTTGTGCTTGATAGGGGAGTAGATAATGAATTTAACGATAATAAATACATACTTTTAGAAACAGATAATGGTTTTAATCATTACCAAGTATTATCTAAATACTCAGAAGATAAAGAAGTAAAAATTGGTCAAAGAGTAGAAATCACTCCTGATAATAGAAGCATTAAAACAGACCAGACTATTATTCGTTTTACTAAAAATGGAGAGTTTAATCTAGAGAGTTTTTCTGCTGAAGTAAGTCAAAAAGTAGAGCAGGGAACTTGGAATATAAGCGTAAGCCTTAATGCTTATTTAGCTAAGTATGCCCAGAGACTTAAAGCTTTAAATGATTCAGGAATCATAAGTAAGAGAGATAATAACAAATACTTAATACCTAAAGATTTAATTAATAGAGTCCAAGATTTAGAATTAAAAATTAATAAAAAACACTACGTAAAAGTAAAATCTTTAGTAGCTAATAAAATAAAGGGGAAGTAGTGATAAGAGTAGCGAAAAAAGTAAAATTTATTGTTTTAATAACATCTATATTAGGTTCATTAACTTATGCTAGGAGCCTAGTTAGTGAGAGTATAATAGTGCAGTGTAGCAATACTAATATTTACTTAGTTTCATTTATAGAAGCTTGGCTTAACTGTAATTCTTATTATAGAGAGGAGTTTGGAATTGCTTTTTTAGTAGTTCTATTAGGAGTTACATTGGGAGCTATTTTTTGCATTTTTACATCTCGTCCTAAGAAAGAAAAAGAGAACATTTACGGGGATGCGAGGTGGGCAAATAAATCCGAGATAAAAGAATTAGGCCTTTTTGATGGAGAGGGTATTTTTCTAGGTAAGACAAAAAAAGGCAGATTTATAAGACATAGTGGCCCTGATCATTGCTCTATAGTTGCTTCATCAAGAAGTGGTAAAGGTGCAGGAATAGTAGTTCCTACATTACTCACTTGGCGTCATAGTGCTATAATTTATGATATTAAAAAGGAGAATTGGAAAGCAACTGCGGGTGCTAGAGCAAAATTTTCAGATGTAATTTGCTTTAATCCAGGTAGAGTTGAAAGTGCTCATTTCAATCCATTAATGGAAGTTAGAAAGGGTATATATGAAATAAAAGATGTACAAAATATAGTTGCTATTATGAAAGAACCAATGCTTGATGGGAAAAACTCTCATTGGGTAAATACAGGTGGTTCACTACTTTCTGCAACAATATTACATATTCTTTATACAGCAGAACCTGAAAATAAAAATTTAGCTGGAGTTTATTCTTATCTTTGTAAGGCAGGAAGCAATATAAAAGAGATTCTCTATGAAATGATGGAAACTAAGCATATAAGGGATAAGCTAACAGGGCTACCATTAATGCCTCACCCTAGAATTGCACAAGATGTAACAGAGGTTTTAAATAAGGCTGAGGAAGAACTTTCAGGAGTTTTATCAACAGCATTAAGTTTTTTAGAGGTTTATAAAGATCCTATAGTTGCTCAAAATACAAGTGATAGTGATTTTTTTATTGATGATTTAATAACAGGAGACAGGCCAAAATCATTATATTTTGTTGTCTCTCCTTCAGATCTATTTAGGCTAGCTCCTTTAACCAGACTTATAATTAACCAGATCTGTAAAAGACTTACAGAGCCTGAGAATTTAGGAGAAGAAAAGTCTGATAGGTATAAAATGTTATTAATGATGGATGAATTTCCGTCACTAGGAAAAATGGAATTTTTTGAGCAATCTTTAGGTTACTTTGCAGGTTATGGAATTAGAGCGATGTTGATAAGCCAAACTATTAACCAATTGAAAAAAGCATACGGTGAGAGAAGTTCAATTTTAGATAATACGGCTATTAGGGTCTTCTTTGCTGCGAATTCACCAGAAAGTGCAGACTATATTTCTAAGTCTGTAGGGCAGACCACAGTTGAGTATGAAACACTTTCTCATTCAGGAAAGATTGGAAGACCCTTTTTTCATGGAAAAAACGCATCATCTCATAAATCTCAAGTTAACTTACTTACACCTAGACAAGTTATGGAGTTTCCAGCTGATGAATCAATTATTTTTGTAAGAAATGCTAAGCCGATAAGAGCAAAAAAAATAACTTTTTATAACGATCGTGTTTTTACCGAACGACAAGTAGAAGCTCCGTCTAATGAAGAAATAGTTTCTAGAGAGAAAGTTAAAAGTGAGTGGACAAAAAAAGTAGAAGAAATAGAGAATTCTGAGCTGAAAGATTTATCTGAATTAGAAGATGAAGATTTAGAGCAGGATGAAACAAAAACACAAAAAGATACAGATAGTAAGAAAGCAGCTAATAAAAAAGTAAAGAAGAAAATTAAAAAGAAAATAAAGAAAAAAATAAAGAGGGTAGCATGAAAAAAGTTTATATTAGAGCAAGACTAGTAGAGCAAAAATATGAGCAAGTTAACTCTTTTTGTAAAAAAAGAAATATTTCAAGAGAAGCTTTTTTAAATTCAGCAATAGATTCTTTTTTAGAAGATAAGAAATTAGAAGGCCTAGAGGCAGTAGAAGAAAAACTAGCAAGTATAGAAGCTAAAATAAGAGGTTTAAAATCAAATAATGAAATTTTAGCTGAATTAATTTCTTTTTATATAAGGTACTGGCTTACCTATACACCTCCACTACCCGAGTCAGAAATAGATGACTTAACAGTACAAGGTTATCAAAGGCATGCAAAGTTCTTAGAGCAATTATCTGAAGAGTTAAATGAAGATAAAAGTGTTTTAGAAAAGGTATTAGTGGGCGCTTAGTTATTACAATTAGCAACTTTTTCCCCATATCCGCGATCACTGAAATATAGCCATCAAAGTTTAACAGTACAAGACTATCAAGGGCATGCAAAGTTCTTAGAGCAGTTATCAGAACAATTTGGTGAGGAAAAAAGTATTTTAAATCAGGTTATAGTAAATGAAAACTAAGCAAATCAGAACGAGATTAAAGCTAGAGAACTTTGAGCAAATAGAGAAGATTTCAAAAGATAGAAACATTTCTAGAGATGCACTGATGAATTCAGCAATTGATAAGTTTCTAAATGATGTAAAACTTGAAGGAGTAGATACTGTATTAGAAAGAATAGGAGGGATAGAATCAAAGCTTAAAGCATTAAGGAGTGATATTGAGATTTCATCTGAGCTTTTATCTTTTTTTATTCAATATTGGTTTACATACACTCCTGCACTTCCAGAATCTGAGCTAGATGTCTTAACTCTGCAAGGTTTTAAAAGACATAGTGAATTCCTAGCACAGTTAAGTAGAAAGCTAGGAGTAGAAAAGAATGTTTTAGAAAAGGTAGTTGGTATTGATGACTAATTGAGTCTTTCTTTGTCACAAATCTGTGACAGAAATTTTCTTTTTTTAAATAAATTTAATTTGATTATAAAAGTTTTAATGCTACTTTTTTATAGAAACTTGCTCGTACTCTTTAAGTTAAAAATTTATTCTAAAAAATAAACTAACAATAAACACTATTAATAAACTCTATGAAAAATATTTTAAAATCCTTAATTATAATCTTTATCCTAAATCTTTTATTCGTGAATTTATCATTTGCACAAGATGCACCTGATTTTCTTTTTACTGCACAGGCCTCAGGTTTAAACACCTCTCCAGCAAGTAGTTGGAGCCATCAAGTAGGCCCAGATGGTAATTTAAATACAACTAGAATAGTTAGGCAGTGTTAGTCCAAATTCTTTTAGTGCTGATTTAAGCACTTCGATTAGTGCAGGTAGGACTACTGAGGGAGCAAGTATGAATGAAACTGTAGCTGTCTCGCTTTGGGCTCGTGGTAGAGGTTCTGTTAGTTACAATTATTCTTTAAATGGTACAGCTTCAGTTGAAACAGATTATTTTTTTGGTGCTCAAGCATTTGTAAGCTCACAGCAGTTAGGAAGTATTGTTAATGTTAGAACTAGGGAGCCTGGAAGTAACTCTGATTCTGGAAGTGTTGAAAATGATGTCCAACTAAACTTATCCTGCGCATCAAATGCTATAGGAGCACAGTGTCAAACATTTGTTGATTATCCAGGAGAGATTTATTGTAGAGTTCCAAATTTTCAAGATATAAGGGCAAGTGTTGGCATCAGCCATAGCTCAAGTGGTGTGCATACTAAATCAGTATCAGCAAATGCAACATTTAACATTAGTGCAACTCTAGGAGATTCTGATCCTAGTGCAATATTAAGTAATCCTATTGTTGATGGAGTTGAAATAATTGCCCCTAATATAGGAGATGAAATTACTTTAAATAATCTTTCCTACGACTCAGATGATAATCTAGGCTCTACTCCTGGCGAAGGAATTTGTTCATCTATTTGGCAAGTTACAGATCCTACAGGCAATGTTATTGCAGGCTCAGATATTGGAAATCCAAACTTTAATGCAGGGATTGCTGGAGTCTATAAAGTTCAGTTAACAGTTATTGATAATGAAGGAGTAGAGGTTACTGAAAGTAAAAATATAAGAGTAGGTTTAACAAAAAGATGTATTCCTCAATTTGAACCAAATCAAATTGGAGCTTGTAGTGATTCTAAAACATCAGTAGCAATAGATCCTTTTTGTGGTGAAATAAATATCACTTCTCATGATCCAACAAAAACTAGAGGCTATCCATTAAGAAATGAAATTGTAATAAGAAGTCAAACTTCAACATCATCAACATCAAATTATATGGGGAATGCTTTTTTTACTTACGGAATGGAAGTTTCTTCAGGAACATTAATTGATGGAATGGGTAATGAGTATGACTTTGGAGTAACGAATGGAGTGTATTCAGAACTTAATCAAAGCACTACTGGTTATACACTTAGCAACGCAGGGAATCCTCAAGAAGTTTATAAAACAGGTAACTTTAATTATGATTTCGATATTAATGGTAAGTTAGTGTCAATTAAAGATCCAAATAATAATATTCAACAAATTACTTACAATATAGATGGCAATCCTGAACTTGTTACAGACTTATCATCTAATAAAACTATTAGTTTTACTTATGGAGAAAACAACAAAGTAAGCAAAGTGATAGAAAATGGTGGCTTTTCAATTAGAGAATTAAGCTATAATGCTGATAATCAAGTAACTTTAATTCAAACAAAAGATAATTTAGATAATGTAATAAGAAGTATCGATTTTACATATGACACAGAAAAAAGAATATCTTCTATTACTAGAGATTCTAACCCAGAGACTACAGCTACAATTACTTATGATTCTAATGGCCAAGTAAATGTAACTTATCCAACAGATCAAACTGAATATACTTATTTAGATTTAAACAGCACTACAGGAGTTGCCTACAAAACTGAAATACCAAATGTAAATGGCCAAAGTTCAGTTCTAAGTTATGATATTGATGGAAATCTTTTAAAAGCTGAATATCCTGCCTATAATGGTGCAACAGAAAATCTAGTTTTTACTTATACCTATGATTCAAATAGAAATGTACTAACTGAGAGTAACGGAGTAACTACTCTTAGCTATACCTATGATGAGCTAGGTCAAGTAACTAGAGTAGAGGATAATCTAGCAAGGTTTTCAAGCTATACTTATGTAAATAGAAATTTAGCTACAATTTCAGATAATTTAGGATTACTTTCTACTTTTAGTTATGAAAACATTAATCTTCCAAACGCAGTTACTGGTATTACAGATGTAGAGAATAACACTTGGGGTTTTACAAGAAATCAATTCGGGCAAGTAGCGAAAATCACTCCACCAGAAAATTCTCCTACAGGAGAAACTAACTTTACTTACGAAGAAGATGCGCAATCTGCTGAATATGGTTGGTTAAGAAGCATTACTAATGGAGCAGGGGATCTTGTAACAATTAATAGTTATACAACTCTTGGAGATGCAACATCAATTACAGCTAATCCAAATGATACAGTTTCAAGAACCACTCAGTATGCATACGATGCAACTCAAAGAGTAACTAAAGTAACCCAGGCAGATGGAAAAGAACTAAATATTTCTTATACAGGGCCAAATCCTAGTTTAGTTGTAGATGAAGCAGGAACAATGAAGCAATATGGATACTGTGCAGAGTGTGGAAAGTTAACTTCAGCTAGTGGGCCTTTAAACTGGGCACTTTCTTGGGTGCTAGACGAGGATAAAGATGTAGCATCTTTTCAAGATGCGATGACTAATTCAACAGAGTACTCTTATGGAAACTCAAAAGAATTAAAGCAAATTACTTATCCAGATAACCAAAAAGAGAATTTCTCTTATGATAACTTTGGAAGGTTAGTAGAGCGCAACAACGATGCTTCTCAATTAAGACAAATGACTTACGATGGAAGCGGTTGGATGACTCTTTATGATGCTGGAGATGAGAAATTTAGCATTGAATACAACGATGATGGAACAGTAAGTAAAGAAGTTGATTTAAATAACAACTCTAGAAAAAGATACGTATATAATTCTAGAAGACTACTTCAAAGAGAGGTTTACAATTACAGACCACTCGGGGCGAATGAAAATCAACGTTTTGTCTATCGTTACAATACCGATGGCACCATGCGTAAAAAAATACTTAAAGAGTTAGATCAAGTAATTTTTACCTGGATTTATAGATACGATGCTGCTGGAAGATTAAGAAAAATAATTACTAGCACTCCTTTACAAGAAGCAGCGCAAATAGAGCCTGATACAATAAGATTTATCTATGACGGTGAAAGTAGAATTAAAAGACAGGTTAATTCAAATGGCACTAGAGTAAAATACTTCTATAATCTAGATAGAGGTTGGCCAATAAGAATAGCTTATTTTAAAGACAATGTTAAAACTCATCAATACAAATTAGAATATGATAACGGTTTAGATACAATTGGAAATATTACAAAAGTAATTGAGCTTAATGGAAGTATAATAAATTACACTTACGATGAGCTGTATAGATTAACTAGTGAAGTAAGAACGGGAACTAATCCATATAGTAGAACCTACTCATATGATTTAACTGGAAATGTACTAACTAAAAACGGCATAAGCTTCGCTGAATACGATGTAGCTAATAAATTAACTAGCCTTGAAGGACAAGCTGTTAGTCACGACCAAGCAGGGGATGTAACAAATTTATTAGGAAATAACTTTTCTTGGACTAATAGAGCGAAACTTAAATCGGCTGGAAGCTTAATTTCTAATGTTGATTATACTTATAGCTTTGATGGCTTAATGATTAAATCAAATGATGAACTTCATTATAGAACTGAATCTAGTATAGGTTTAACTCAACATACTACTGATAATTCTATTAGAACACTTTATACTTATGGCCCAACTGGATTAGTTGCCACACATAAGCTTCAAGAGTTGCTTCCACCACAAACTTCTTGGTACCAATTTGGCCCACAAGGAGAGGCTAGGGAACTGACGAGTAATATAGGTGAAGTTACTGATACTTATCTCTATACTGCTTATGGAGAGGAATTATCTAGTACTGGTAATACTTCTAATCCACACAGATATGGTGCAAAGTTTGGATATTATACAGATTCAACTACAGATTTAATCATAGCAGGACAGCGTTGGTATGCGCCTCAAACTCTAAGGTGGTTAAGTAGAGATCCGATACATTATAGTGGAGGAGTTAATTTGTATCAGTATGTAGAAGGTAATCCGGTGAAGTATGTTGACCCTAGTGGAAATAGTCCTGTGATTAATTTAAGTCCAAGACCAGTCGTTGTTAGTGGAAATCCTGGAATGTTTACTGGTAGTGGAAGTCAAATTGAATTTCCACTACAACCTGGACAAACATGTAGTTTTTTTAGTCCAATAAACGGTGTTAGGGATGTAGATGCAGTGGATACTAATGGAGACAATAATGCGGATATTCGTGATGAAAAAATAGATGGAACAAGTATTAGTAATTCAAAAAATCCTCTTAACTTTGGACCAGTTTTTATACAGTGTAAACCAGGTTCTCTTGCTCCAGGATGTGAAATAGAGGTGGTTGATAAGCCTCCTTTATTTTAGATAGATAATTCTATTATGATTTTAAAAAAAACGATAAAAAGAGTGTTGATTTTTGTAGGAGTGTTATTCCTTATTTTTCCATTCTTATTAGTTTATTTAAGATATCAGAATTATTTAGTACCAGAATTCAGAAATTTTGTATCTGACTGCAAAAGTATTAAGCCCGGTTTTTTAGAGGTTAATGTTAGAGATATAATGAAAAATTATGAAGATCTTAACAGTATTGATCCGAAAGGTAATAGGGACAGTTTAAAATTGGCTTATCGCATAAGTAGTAAGTACTCAGCAGATCTTTGTTTGATTAGACTTTCTAAGTCTCGTAAAGTTATTAAATCAGAATTCTCACCAGATTAATTAATATCTAGCAACTTTTCATAAAATTCTGCGATTACTCCTAAAAGAAGTAAAAATAGGAGATTTTATGAAAAAAGTAATTATAATAACGGTATTATTAATGTTTAATGCCTGTGCAACAATAGTAAGTGATAGCACTTATCCAATTTCTATTAACAGTAATGTAAACGGAGCTAAGGTTGAAGTAACAACGACTAAAGGCTTTAAGGTTTATGATGGTCAGGCACCTGCTAATCTTACTTTAGATGCAGGGGATGGATTTTTTACTAAAGCAAAATATATAGTTGACACAGTTTAATTTTCAGTTAGATAGCTTCGCTTAATTTTACTAAAAATCAATCTGAATCAACTATATACTGTTTTCCGCTGCGCTCGGCATATACTAGCCATGATTTAAACGTAAAACTAAATCACAACTAGTATAACGTAAAAGTATCAAGTCCTGGCTACCAAGATTTAATCAGTTAAAAACGCTTAGAGAGCAAGGAATTTTAACTCAGTCTGAGTATTCATCTAAGAGAAATAAAATCTTATCTGGGTTGTAATATAATTGACTTATTTTAATTTTCAGTTTGAAGACTAACGTCTAATTTTACTAAAAATCAACCTAAGTCAATTATATTTTTACTTCCGTTGCACTCGGCAATATACATCTAACAGTATTAACTAGAGATTAAATTGTTAGCTATATAAATAAAGCCTTGAAAGTGTTAAGTTTAGTTAATGCCTAAAGAACTGAAACTTTACTTAGATAATCACAATCAAGGCTTAACTATTTTAGAAAAAATAGGAGCTAATAAAGAAAAGCAAATAATAGTACATGATACTTATTTTAATCAACCAGAAGGAAGGGTTAAAAAAATCTCTATAAAAGGGGAAGATACTTTTTTAGTGGAATTACAAAGAGAAGATAAGGGCTTTAAAACTATTGAAAAAGAAAAGCTAGAAGATTCGGCTGATTTAACAAAAAAGTTAGAAACAGAACTAGGAATTTTTGTAGAAATTAAAAGAGATACTGAATATTATAGAAAAGAAGATAAAACCTTTTATTTAATAAAGATTGATAATGTAGGTAGTTTTTTAGTTGTTGAGTCTGAAAATCTTAGTGAAAGTTATATAAAAGAAGATTTAGGTATTTCTAATCCTAAATATTTAACAGTTCCTTTTAGTGATTTAGTTAAAAGTAGAACATAAAAAACTTCCTAATTATTTGTCCAAGATTAACACCCTACATTAAAAATTAGTTATTAATATAGTCTGCTCATATGAGCCAACAATCAACAGATAGACTTACAGAATTACTTTCTACTGCTTTAGGTACTGATATAGGTGCACTATTAGATGATCATACAGTAAGTGAAGTTAGACTTAACTCAGATGGTTCACTCTGGGCTCACAAACTAGGTATTGGTAAAATTAAAGAAAAAGCTTTTATCGCACCAGAGAATGCTAAACGGGCAATTCAAACAGTAGCATTTAGTGTCGGAGAGGTTTGTAACGAAGAAAACCCTTCAATCTCAGCTGAATTACCTGGTAGCGGGCAACGTTTTCAAGGAGTAATCCCTCCAGTGGTGAAATCTCCAGTAATTGCGATTAGAAAAAAGGCTGTAAGAATTTTTACTCTTTTAGATATGGAGACTCAAGGAGTACTACCTAAAGGAGCAAGAGTTTTACTAGAAGACTCAGTACTTAATAAAAAGAATATTTTAGTAGTAGGTGGGACTGATAGCGGGAAAACAACCTTTACTAATGCATTACTACAAATAGTATCAAAAACTAAGGATAGAATAGTAATAATTGAAGACACCCAAGAACTTCAATGTGACGCAGAAGATGTAGAGTATTTAAGAACAAGAGATGGTGTTTGTTCCCTTAGAGACTTAGTAAGAACAACAATGCGATTAAGCCCTGATCGAATAGTCATAGGAGAGGTAAGATCAGCTGAAGCATTAGACTTATTAAAAGCTTGGAATACTGGTCATAGTGGGGGCGTTAGTACCGTGCATGCAAGTTCAGCAAAAAAAGGTTTATCAAGAATTGAACAATTAGTAAGCGAAGCTAATGTAAGTCCTAGTAGAGAAATGATAGCAGAGGCAATTAACATTATAGTTTATATGGAAAAGGTAGGTAAAAAAAGAATAGTAAAAGAAATTACAGAAGTAAAAGGTGTAAAGGAAGGGGTTTATGACTGCGAACAGCTATACTAAAAATTATGATTTTTCGAATAAAGAAGAAGGCCTTAAACAAATAGAGAGAAAAGAAACAGAAAGAAGGGAAACAGAGAGGAGAGAAACAGAGAGAAGAGAAGTAGTACTGGAAATAAAAAGAATAGACTCTGTAGTAATTACAGCTTTTATTGCTTTTTTTAGCATTGGAATTTTAGCAGGTTCATTTATTCAGCCCAGTAGCGCTAAATTAAGTGAATCTCAAATAGAAGAAATTGAAATTCAAACGACAAAACGAGTTTTATCATCTCTAAAAACTTCTTTGTCTACGAAGTTGGGAATAAAAAGTTCTCCAGAGCTATCTACTAAGCTTGCAATTAAAGAACTAAATCAAGACAAAAAACAGATACTACATATAGTAGCTAAAAAAAGAATTAATCTAAGATCTACTCCATCATTAGAAGCAAAAATCTTAGCAGTTATAGAACCTGGGACTGCTTTGTTATTAGTTTCAAGTCAAAATTCAGAGTGGTTTGAAGTAAAAAGCCCAGTAGGGAAAATATGTTGGGTTAAAAAGGAGTTAGTTCAAATTGTTTAATCTACTTTATTCATTTTCTTTTCTTACAATATCTTTTTTGCCACTGTCTTTATTACCCTTGTCTTTTGTTCCTCCCCTTGTCACTCCTTCGGGTAATTTAGAAATTAGTAGTGAATACGGTAAAAGATTTCATCCTATTAAAAAAACTAATAGAATTCATCACGGAATAGATTTAAAAGCTAAAAAAGGAGATAAAGTAAAATCAATAGGCTACGGCACAGTATTTTTTGCTGACAGTTATGCAGGTTACGGTAAATTTGTATCCATTTCTCATTCTAATGGTTACAGCTCTCATTATGCTCACTTAAGTAGTATTAATGTTAAAGTAGGTGATAAGGTTAAAGCATCTGATTTGATAGGTAGAGTAGGGAGCACTGGGCTTTCAACAGCACCTCATTTACATTTTGAAATAAGAAAAGATGGGAATTCTCTTAATCCTAAAGAATTGTTGAAGATGATAAGGTAGGGCTTAGATGCTAGTTTGGTTAAAGAATTTAGAAAAAAAAATATTTTGATTATTTTATATATGGAAAGAATTTTATAATGCTCAAAGTTTATTACAACCAAATTTTTCAGCACTTAAATATACTTATGATGATACTTTTTCTCTCAAGTATTTGCTCTTGTACATATGTAAAACAAAAAAGAGAGCCAAAAGTTGTTGAGTATATCTTTAACAAAGAAACAAAAAGTTACTTTGTAGCAGTAGATAAGACAATTAGCTACCGACCAACTGGATTAACAGAGATATGGAGATGGGGCGTAAATGATTATGATTGGAAATTAGATATTTATCTAGCAAATAAAAATACACGAGAAATTAAAAAAATTATTAGCATCAATGATTTACCTACTAGTTATATAGATCTCAAAAAAATTAACAATGAATGTTCTGCTCTAGAGTTAATAGAAAGTTCTTCTGATAAAATGGAACTTAGGAGTTATCAAATATGCATTGATGGTTCGAAAAAAGAGATTTTAAATTTGAGAAGAACATTGTCTTTAAATCATTATGGTAGACAGGTCTCTAAAAAGCGGAACTTACAATACGGCTATAAAAAAATTTTTTCAATTACAGAAAATGGGTCGTTGGAGTGGAATAAGGAATAAAATAAAGAGGCTTTAAAGCCCCTTTATAATTACTTTATCCAGATAAGTTTTATCTAGACAAAGTAGGACTAGCAAAGTCCACTATACCTGAAGTATCGTTATGCTTTCTTAATACATAGTAAAAAACATCGTCACTATTTGGTGTTTCTACTATTACACTACCGTAGGCATTAATTTTAGTGCCGTATAGCTCTAAATTATTTAAATCTAATTCTCTAGATTCTCTTGGATTGAGAAAAAGATTTAATACAGTAGGAGTATTTTCATCAAATGGCTGAATCTTAAGAGTATAAGTTACAGGAGCATCTGTAATATTATTAATTCTTAAGTAATTCTCAATTCCAATAAACATATTAAATGAATTAGATTGAACATTATTAGTCATATCAATGTCTTGTAAACCATACATAGCTACAAGCTCACCACCTACACTTCTTCTTTCATAAACCATACTTTGAGCCAAGACTCTATTAGCTGAAGTAATTTTTACATGTCCAAGGTTTTGAACATTATTAAAAATTTGGTTTATAGAAGTATGTTTTTGTGATTTAGCCTCTAATGTCTGATTTAAAGTGCTTATTAAGCTCCCACTATTATTATAGACTTCAATCTCTACATTAATTTCAAAGCTATTAGGATTAATAACTTCTAACCAATTCTCAGCATTACTTACTGTGCTAATTGGAACATATACTTCACCACTTTTCCCGTTACTAGATAAAAGAGGAAATGCAAAGTCATTTACATTAGCACTTCTGTCTCCATATCTAATTAGTTGAGCAAGGTAATTTGCGTTTTGATCTACAGGAACCACTTCAAGTAAACCAACCTGAAATGCACCTGGAACAATATGACCACCATCAAGATCAAATCTACTAAAAGGAGCTAAGTTAAGACTTGACTCACTTAAAAGTATACCAGCATCATTATACTTTTTAACTATAAAAGTTTTTTCTGCGCTCTCTAGGTTTACAACTGATAACCAGTTACTTACAGGAACAAAACTTGGTTGAAAGGTATTAAACCCAACAAAAGAAGTTCCAAGAGTAGGGGAGTCATTAAGTGGAATAGCAAATGCGAAATCAAAATCATTTACTCCATTTTGCTTATAATAAAGCATTCTTCCTGTAATATTACCTTTAACATCAATTATTCCATAAGAATTATCTGTCACTCCTTCAATATCATGAGTTAATAAATCAAATTGTTGTCCAGCATTTAAACTTCCATTAATGGTGTTTACTAAATTTCCTGAAATATCATAGATATCAGCTGAATATAATTGCGTAGTATTAGTGTTATTTATTAACTCTAATATATTAAGCATATTAAGATTAGTATTCCATAATGAATACTGACTTTGAGAATTTATTGTTACATCTTCTCCAAACTCTAAATAAACATTATTTGTACTAAAGCCTTGTTTTTCTCTAAATATTATTTTGAAGTTTCCATTAAACTTATTATTTAAAATCGATTTAACCATTTCAACGTTTAAATTAAGACTAGGAACTTTTTCTTTAATCCAATCTTCAAATAATCGTATTCTATTATTTTCAAAATTCTTATGCCAAATATAACCTTTTCTTCTTAGGCTACCATTTTGTACAAATTCGTAATGTCCAACAACATATCCAGTATTAGTAATATCATAGATACTACTGTCAGCGGCTAAAAATTGCCCATTAGGTTGTCTTAAAACATGAGGTTCTTTATTGTTTCCATTCCAAACCAGTAAATGACTTACAAAATTTCCATTACTATCTTCTCCCAGTAAACGACCACCAATATGTAATCCATTAGGAGAAACTTTTTCTGCTATTGAAAATGTAAGCTCTAAATCACTCACTTCATTACTAAGACCTAGGAAATTTATTTGATTATCTTGCCAATAAGCAGCTACAGCTGGTTGTGGGAACTCTAGACCGATTTGTCCTACTTGAACATTGCCATCTACACTTACATCAAATACATTTCCGTAATCGTGATCATCAATTCCTAACTCGGATCTTTGTCCATTCTGATTTACAACGATACGATTTTGAGCAACTACACCATTAGACCACGGATGCAGCAGTTGTTGGTTGTCTAAATTTAAAGAGCTTGCAGTAGTTAAATTATTAATATTTTGTCTTGTCCAAATAGCACCATTACTTAGATTATTAGTTTGATCGTATATTTCTCCGGTAATATATTTTGCATCCCTTGAGATATTAAGTGCTATTGCTGTTTCATTAATATTGTTTGGTTGCTTAAAGTCTAGAACTTGGAAAGAAGTTTGACCTGGAGATAATTCATATAATCTAGAGGGCATAGCATCGAAGATAAAACTATTATCTTGTACAATCATACTTACTCTATTTAAATCTTCATTATATGCTAATTGTCTAAATATAGTCTCACCATCTGAACGTATAATTCTAAACTCCGCATAAGCTTGAATAGGTAACAACAAGAACAAAACTAACTTAATCAAATACTGCATAAACACTCTCCCTTAAAATTACTTCAAATTTAATTGGAATTAACCAAGCACGTATCGCTTAGTTGAGTAAAAATGCTTCAAATTTTTTTTATTTTTTTTCTATAGAATTAATTTTTAACCTGATAAAAACAGATTCGAATAGAAGGAGATAAATCTATAAGTAAGAAAATAAAATCTTTTACCTAAGCTTATAAGCTATCAAAAGGCATAATTATCTTTTGATTTTAGTATATGCTATTAATCTTTTTCAAATTAAAGTTCTTTTAAATATTGTTAATGCGTATTTGTTATTTATTCACCTAGAAGAGTTATAAATAAGTTTTCTAGGAGGAATTGCGTTGAATTCATTTGGTTTTTAAATAGGGAATAAATTGTCATGGACAATAAAAAAAGCGACTTATCTGAAGAGATCTCAAACTCAGCTGGAACTATTGCAAAATTGATTCTCGTTGACCAAATTTTTGATCGACATTTTTATACTGAAAGAGAATTAGCTGAAGTCTCAAAGATAAGTATTGAAAGGCAAGCACAAAACATTACCGAAGTTGAAATTACTTTTGATAGAAGAACGCCTGATATTTCTCTCTATTACTGTAGTGTGGTGGACTCTTCTTCAGAGGGTAGAAGTAGCGAAGAACAAAAATTATTTCATGCTTTTTGCATGGAACCGATGTTCGAGGCTGGCTTCACTATGGAAATACCTCATAATTCTTTACTTGAAATTCTTGAAAGAAGTAAAGCTCCTGAGTCTAAATCTTACTTACTTGAAGGCAGTAGTCACATGCTCGATGAAGTAGTAAGAACTGCAAAGCTTGAAGGTTTTATCGATTAGACCTAATCGAATACGGAAGCATGAATCGCAATTTCTCTTAAATCATCACCTTGATTCTAGATATTATCCCTAATTACTCCAAGCTTCTCTATTTTATAGCTAGAGTAAGGAGTACAGGACTTTCAACCGCACCCCATCTTCATTTTGAAATTAGAAAGAATGCCCAATTCTTAGATCATAAGGAGTTATTAAAGATGATTAGATAAATACTTCTTAATACAAATTCATACAGCTAAGTACTAACCTTATGTAAACATTAATAATTAAATTGCATAACATAATTGGATATTTACAATTATGATTAATCAAGAAGATAAAAAGCAAGAGAATAAAGAACAGGATACGTCGCCAGAAGAAAAGGACGTAATTATTATTGATGATTACATAAAAAGAGAAAACCCCTATAAAAATTTAAAAGTACCTAAAGCTGAACGATTTGGAGTAGCAATTATAGATTGTAGTTCAGTAGAAACAATAGAGGAAAGAGAGAATCAAATAGTTAAAGGTTCACATTTAGCAATGGTTAAAAGTGCAGTGGATGAATCAGTGCCTATAATAGAAGTTTATGAGTCTGAAATGACTGATGCTCCCGATACAGTTGATCATAAAAAATTTGTAAAAGCAGTAAAGAACATAATTAAAACACACGAAGAAACAGGAGTTAGAGTTGTTAATTTATCTTTTGGAAGTAGTATCAGTATTTCAGAGTTAAATGATTTAATTAAAAGATTTAAGCCTGAAGAAGACGTTATTTTGACTAGAGAGAATATTGGAAATTACTCTGAAGTTCTTAAATCAGCTTTTAAAAATATGCAAAAACAGCATCCTGCTGATGTGAAGAATTTTAAAGAGATTAATGAAAGTGTTGATTTAATTGAAGATTTAATTTCTAAAGATATTATAGTTATAAGCGGCGCAGGAAATAGCGGAGAAAATGAAGTGGATCTGCTGTCTTGTTTCGTTCCTGATGTTGTTGTAGTCGGTGGTTTAAATGGAAAGCAACCTCATGAATCCTCCTCTAATTCTTCTTTAGTCGATGCATGGGCTCCATTCGTGATAGAACTTTCTTTAGAAATAGAGGATGGAAAAGTAATTGAAGGGGAGAAAAATCATAATAATACTATAGAAACAAAAATACGTTATGGTGGTACTTCTGTCTGTGCCCCTCAGTTAATCGATGAAGTAATTGACTTGCAAAAGCAAGGATTTAAGGCTTCACAAATTAATGAAGTTTTAAGAACTCGCTCAAGTTATCAATTCGGTAAAGAAACTAATAAAGTAATTTTAGTTGATTTAAATAAAAGCCTTATAATGCTATATAGTTCACCGCATATGAATAAGTTAGAAGATGTTAGACGGTTTTTAACTATAAGTAACAATAAAAATAATATAGCTTTTATAGATAGTGCAATTGAGTCTAAACAAGCTATAAATTTAAAAGAAGCTTTAGATATTGCTCAAAAAATTATAAAAGAGACTAAAGAGCCAATTATTAAGAAACAAGATTTAGTTAAAGCTTTTAGAGCATACTCTAAAGATGATAAATAATCCTACGCAGCTAAATTTTCTTCTAAGTTCTCTGCCAAAATTTCTTCTCTAACATCCTCTCTTACATTCACATAAGCCCCAGGGTGCCATGTCTGCTCTAAATTCTGACTAAGTAGACTGATAGCAGCAGTGTCTTTAGTGATATCTCTACTAATATCTTTTTGGTCTATATAAATTCTTATATTTTCAGCTTTATAAAAGCCTGTTCTAAAATATACTTTTATTGGCCCTGGTCTTCTCTTAAGTGCGTTGCAACAAAGAATAGGGCGTTTTAGTAATGATCTACCAGAGATATCAACTCCGAATAAATCTAGTAGCCAACAAGTAGGTCTTTTATAAAGTAAATTTGTAATAGTATTTGCCGGGGATTTACTCACTCCACTTAGAATGCACTGATTAAGTTTATTATTGTTATAAAAATCAACTGTTTTTACAAAGAACAAACATAAGGCGTGACTTGCAACTCCCCACTTAAAAGGAACTGCAAAATTAGGAACATTACAGCCTCTAATGCCAATAATATGCATATCTAGCCTAGGGCATACAAATCTGGTTTGTATTAATTCAGGGGCATCTATTGAGCTAAAATGTAGTTCTAATGTTAAGTCGTTATTCATTTTTATACTGCCTTATTCTTATTATTGTCTCACTCTGTGCAAAGTGGACGCACTATGTGCGGCCTTATACACTCTTACAGCCTTTAGCCAGAGGCTAATAGCTTTGCTAACGGCTATTATTATAATAATCGCGGAATTGAGGAGAAAGTTGCTAATAGTAGTGATTAATTTATGCTTAAGCTTATGAAGATTAAGAAAGCTAAAATAAGCATTGATAAAATATTTCAAGATTTAGAAATAGAGTTTATGAGTAAAGATCATACTACTATTCATTATCTGGTAGGTGAGAATGGAAATGGTAAGACTAAGATATTAGAGGCTTTACACAGTTCAATAACGAAGAATAATTTAATTAATAAATTTTCAGTTAGTCTTAATTGCCAAATTCCATCATCTATAAATGTTACGAATGCTAAAAATAATGAGATTCTTCATTCTTTTAACAAAAATGGAATTTCTAGTTCTAATGAATCTTATTATTTAGATGATCAGGGTAGAAAGCATGCAGCTGCATTTAATGAGTTAAAAAAATCAGTTTATAGTTCAGTGGAGGTAAATTATTCTAACTATGATGTAAAAAGTATCACAGCAACTACTACTGATAGTTTTACGCCTAATGAAGTGTCGAAAAATTTAAATTCAATAATTCCACAATTACTAGTAGATATTAAACAACAAGATGCTGTTTCGACAGAAAATTGGGCTAAAACTAAAGGTAAAAAAGCTGATCCATATCCTGACACAGAAGAAGAGTGGGAAAAAGCAATTCCTGAGTTGAAATTTACAAGATTTAAAAGAGCCTATAATGAAATCTTTGATAATAAACAATTTCATGAAATTAGAACCCAAAGGTCTTATCAAATTATATTTAAAGACTCAAAAGGTAATGAAGTAGATATTAATGACTTTAGTTCAGGAGAAAAACAAATAATATATCGTTTAGGTTATTTATTAAAAAATTTAGAAACATTAGATGAAGGCTCTATCTTCATAGATGAACCTGAAATTAGTTTGCATCCTAAATGGCAAACAAAATTTAAAAAGTTATTACTAGATATTTTTAAGGATTCAAATACTCAGATAATAATAGCTACTCATTCCCCTTATATTTTTCAAGACTTAAATCCAGTGAGAGAAGAATGTATATTGGTAGATAGAGCAAAGAATAAAGCAACACAGGTAGAATTAATATTATCTGGACAAGCGAAATCTCCTTCAATGAGTTTAGTTGGATATAAAGCTTATGGTTTAACGTCAGAAGCTTTACACATAGAGCTGTACTCTTTCTTACAAGCGAAGTGTAGTAACGAAGTTCACAATGGTGATGATATTAAAATTTTTGAATTAGAAAATTGGTTGGTAAATCAAAAAGGCTACACTAAAAATAAAACTCACAGAAGTGCATCTAAAAAAGAAACAATTCATACATGGATAAGAAATAAAATTCATCATGCTGATAATGCTGATAGGTTAGACTATAGAGAAACTGACTTAAAAGAATCTATTGATAAAATGCTAGAAATTCTCAAAAATTAATTTTTAGTTTAAGTCTTTACCTTTAGCTATTCTCTAGTACCATATCTTTATGTACAAAGACGTTAAATCTATGTCCTGGGCTGATTATTAGGGTAGGCTGTATATTAAGATTTCTTCTCGTAATTTGTTGTCCTACATCATTTATATTCCTCGCTGCACCTTGAGTGGCAAGCTCAGAAAATGAAGGGTTAACATTATTAAAAGTTCTACCTTCACTTAATTGCGCTCCAGTGCTTAATAATGTCGATAAAACAACTCCAGTAAGCAATTTCCCGTAGTGATTATCTACGCGGTCGCTTAAACCTGATTGTCCTGCTAAATCTGCTCCTGACATTCCCTCTAAGCTAATAGACTTTCCATCTGGAAAAATTAGCCTGTTCCAAACTATTAAGACTCTCTCTTGTCCAAATATTATTTTATTATCATATTCTCCTATTACTTTTGTTCCCATAGGAATAAGTTTAAGTCTGCCACTTACAGTATCAAAAACATCGTTTGATACTTGGCCTATTATTCTTCCTGGCAAATCAGAGTTTACTCCTGTTAGCATCACTCCAGGAATTAAAGTTCCTGCCATTAGAGTATTAGGAGAGGGGTGTTCTATAACTTCTTGATTGAGTCTTACTTCGCTTCTTTTCTTATTCTCTTCTTTTTCAGTACTATTATTTTCTTCTATCTTTGCTTCTATATTTGATAGCTCAATACTAGAAATTCCATCAAAGCTAAGATTTGCTAGTCTCGCAGTCTTTGCTCTTTCTCTTTTCTTTAGCTCTTCTTCTAATAACTTTCTTAAATAATCATCATTTCTTTCAATCTTAAGAGGCCTAGCTTTTTCTACAACTGGAGGGATATCTGCATAGGTAGTAGGTAAGAACGTAAGAGCTTGGCTAGGTGTTGCAGCTGATTTATCTTCTTTTACACTAGCCATTGCTGGTTTTTTACGAAAAGCAATGGAAAAAGAGATTACTATTGTTAGCAGTGCACAAATCAGTATTAACATCTCTTTACTAATCGCTAAATCTGGCTTTGGGGGTTTACTATGTAAAATGCCATCACTCATAGATTAAATAACCTCTCAAAAAAGTTTTTCCCATCATCAATTTCAATTTCTACTATTTTATTA
Organism: uncultured Bdellovibrionales bacterium; assembly: GCA_964408435.1. GTDB lineage: Bacteria > Bdellovibrionota_C > UBA2361 > SZUA-149 > CAYOZL01 > CAYOZL01. The sequence continues at coordinate 31,099 of CAYOZL010000010.1, forward strand.
CTGCCTATTCTTAGCTCTGCTTTTTCAAAGATTCTATCTACTACATAGAAATCATTCTCTAAGCGGTAATTTGTAAGTATTAACTCATCATCCTCTATAATAAATAGGGCAGGGGCTTCTGTAATATTAGTAGGCATTTTAATAAAAGTTTTTCTTCCATCATCAAATACTTGTTGGGGCTTAAATGAAACATCATCTCCTGATATTTCATAATTATTTCTCATGTTAGCTAGTCTATTATTTCTATCTTCTATTTCTATTTGTCTTATTTGTTCTAGTTGAACTTGTTCTTCTTTTTTTCTGCTTAATTCTTGCTCTTTTAACTCTTTTTGGAAGTCAGCTTGAAAATCTTCCGGATAATTCCAACTTACTGAAGGCATATGTGTATCACTTGATTTAATAGATAATTGATACGTGTGAAGATTAGTTGTTATTAATAGATTAGTTTGAATATCTCTTTCAGTTGGTTTTAGAATAATATGAGTTCTTTCTAGCCTTTTACCACCAGTAGCACTTTTCATTCCGCTTTTCATAACACTTAATTTCCAACGAACAGTATCTCCAGCTGTAGGGGCTGAACTGAGCTTTTCACCTGCTTTTAGCCTAATATCAGTTACATAATTAACAGCTGAAGTAACTTCATATACTGCATTATCGTTATAATTAAACACAGTTGTAGCTCCTTTAACCCTTACATTCTTCGGAGATTGAGTAGCGCTAAGCGTTGCTCTTTGAATGATTAATCTATTAGTTAGCTCATCAACTTGAGAGGCTAGCTCAATTAATGCAGATTTTTCTTTTTTACTTGTATTTTTTGCTAATGAGTTAATTACAGATTTTAAATCCTCATTTGGAACTTTCTTTGAAGCATCCCAGACATTTACTTCTTGATGATATTCTTTTTCTGCTTCTCTCATTGCTTGTTCAATATCACTAGTATCCACACCTCTATCTATTGCTCCATCTGCACTAGCTTTTTGTGGCAACAAAAATGATAGAGAAAAAGCTAAAAGATAAATGCTTAATAATAGTATTTTTTTATTAATATTGTTTTCTGTTTTAATATTCATTACGTCACGCTTTTTTTTTCCTTTTTATACAGTTTTCTATAATTCCCTATTCCACTGAAAGTTTTTAATAAATAATCCAATTGGATTCTCGTTAATTTGTTGTTTATTTTTTGGTAGCTCAAATTCTAGAACAAAAGTTCCAAGCATTGTGTAATTATCTAATTTTCTACCTTGAGCAGAATAAACAGTTTCACTCCATCTAACCTGGTAACTTTCAGTTTCTGGTATTTTAACTACTGAAAGAGGCTGAATGCTTACTACCTGCTTGCCAATTTGTTTAAGTGGGCTAGTTAGTTCGTTATTTGTTAACTCATTAAGTAATCCTGCTGCATCTTTTCTTAAAAATGCATAGGCTCGTAACCAATTTTTCTTAATTACCACAGTATCTGTTGGTACTGAGCGAACAAATCTTATAAATTGAGTTAGAAAATACTTAACTCCTAATTCATCTGGGGTATAAGTGTTAAATTCTACTTCCCCTAGAGCTTTCCTCTCTCCTGTAGTCTTATCAACTCCTACTAATATTGGAACAACTTCTTGTTTGGAACTAATTATTATTAATGCAGTGATTAATAATAATGTGAATAAAGTTTGTATAAAAAAAGCATATCTCCAATTCTTTGCTCTTATAATTGAATCTCCAATTCTTTCATCCCAAGCTTGTCTTGCTTTTAAATAAGGAGTTTGAATAACTTTATTTGGTTTTACTTTTAATGCTGCTCCTTTCATTCTTTTATCCTTTATTATTTCCTAATTTTTGTCTTCTATATGCAGGAACAGCGTTCTTTCCTCCTTGAAAAGAAGCTTTTAAGCTTTTCTCATCAGGATTAAGACCTTGTGCTATCATGCTTGCTCTTTTATTTTTTTGAGTAAAAGGAATTTTTTCCTTTGCATTAGATGCCATTGCACTTCCTACTCCTTTTAAGGCTCCACCAACCCTAGTTCTTGCAAATGGCTTTTCATTAGAGTTGTTAGCCCCATTATTATTTCTTGAAAATCTACTATTTTGATTAGAACCGCTATTACTACCACCTGATCCACTGCCACTCGCCCCGTTACCAGAAGCACTGCTATTAGACCTTGCCAAACTAGCTCCTGCAGCTGCAGCACCTATCATACTTGCCCCAGCTCGCCCAATTTTAGATGCCGCTGTACTTGCTGAACTTTTCCCGGTCCTAGCAGCTTGTCCTAATTTACTCGCTGCATATCCACTTGCTAAAGCTGTTCCTGCAGCAGTTGCCGCAGCACTTTGAAAAGATAATTGAGGAGCTCCACTAAGTAGCGAAAGAGCTATCGAAGGAGCTTGAATTGTTAGAAAAGCCAAAGCTAGAGATATAATTACAAACTCAAAACCTTCCCTCCAACTAGCAGTTTCAGGAATAATTATTGTTTGTACATACTGTTCGCTAACTCCTACTATTAGAGCAAGCACCATTAACTTGATACCAAATGCAATTATTGCACCAAATACTCTCTCAGCAATAAATGCTGTAGGCTTAAAGACCCCAAATGGAAGAAGTATCAATCCAGCAGCTGTAATTAAAAGATATTCTAAATAGGTTATAAAAACCTGTATTGCCATTAAACCAAAGGAAAGAAGTGAAATAACAACACAAATAAGTAACACCCATCCATCAGTAGTTGGTATGTTAAAATAAGAATTAGATGCATCTGCATATACTTTATCTACTACTGGCTTTAGAATATTAAGACCTGTTTGAAAAATTCTATCTGGGTCTTGTAGAGTAGAAAAAGAAATATTAGTTGAAGCTCCGCCTCTAAGCCCTGAGTGTAGAAAACCTTCAACTACAGTATTAAGTAGTGTTTGATAATTAGTAATAACGTAGAAGAAAAAACCAATTAATATTATTTTCTTAGCCATTGCTCTAAAATCTGCACTTGCCCCTAGTGCTAAATAAATCCCAGCAAATACAACTTCAATACTAATTAAAATCTCTAAAAGACTTAGGGCATCTGTACCTAAAATTTGAGTTCCTTGATCAAATACTCTTTCAAAAAATCTAAGTGCATTAGTAAGTGACATTAATACGCTCCAAAAGGATTAGTAGGCGCGCTTTGAGTTGGCGTTGTTTGTTCATCCCAGCCCTCTATTGCTTCAGAGATTCTATTATTAATAATACCTCTTCTCATATTTTGCTCCATGCCTTGACCCACTTGAGCTTGAATAAGCTCTCCAATTTGGACATTTAGATTCTCTAAGCTTCTTGCGCTAAGCCCTGCTATTTGATGTCCAGCTTTTACTGCCTGCATTAATCCAGCTGAACCATCAGCTAATTTTAGTGCTTGTTCAATTTCTGCTTGATTTCTAGGTAATTGCTCTCTTATCTTCCCAGCTACAAATCCAGCGTGTTTAAACTGAATTCTAGTCCAAAGCATTTGTTTTCTAATTCTTGTAATATTTTCATTCGCTTCTAGTAAATACTCTGGAGTATTCGCTGTCTCCCAACCTTCATGATAAGGAAAATAAACTTCATCAATTCTTTCTAACTGACCTAGCAATCCACCTTCTTGATAACCTTCAATTACTTCTGTTATTTCATCAAATGCTGTATTAAATTGAGATAGGTAATTTCTCCATTGACCTACACTTAGATTTTCATGATCTAATTTAACAAAAGATTTTAAAACATTTAGATTAGAAATAACTTCTAACATTTTTGTTATCTGGTCTACCCACTGACCAAGAGCTGCTCCATCAATTACAGGAATCGCTGCTTTTACTGGACGTACAAAAACTGGAGTCACAATAAGAGTCAGTGTCAATACAATATATGTTAGTATAATGTTTAGTATCTTCTTCATGCTACTTTCCTCATATTTTGATCTATTTCTTGTTTTCTCTGTTCTTTTATCCCTGTTTTTATTGCTGCTAGATCTAAATCATGGTCCAAGTGGGCACTTAACCCTAAAGCTTCTAGATATAAGTAGTTAAACTCTTCTAAGTTAGAGCTTTTAGCTTTTATTTCTTTAATTAATTTAATTCGTTCTTTTGACACCCCTGAAAGATAAGCCAATTGAAGCTCTTCTAAGCCTAAATCAAAGACCCTGTTTCCATCAGGGGAGGTGAAGTAATAATCTTTTTTATTCGTTGTGTAGGCAAGAATTTGAATTTGCCTATCATTTAATCCAAAGCTTTTATAGAACTCAGTTGCATCAGGTTGAAGAGCAACTGAATTAGGAAGATAAATCTTAGTAAAACAAGCTTCTTTAATTGTAGCTGAAATACTAGAGCTACTTACATCTGCTAGAGATTGAGTGGCAAAAATTACTGAGACATTTAATTTCCTAAGAGTTTTTAACCACTCTCTAATTTTATTAGCAAAAATAGGATGGTCTAAAAATAGCCAAGCTTCATCTAAAACGAGTAGGGTAGGCTTGCCTGTAAAGCTCTTTGATAGCCTATGAAATAAATAAGTAAGCACTGGGGCTATTACTGCTTGATTCTCCATTAATGCTTCCATTTCAAAGCACTGCCAGTTTGAATACTCTAAATTATCCTCGCTATTATCGATTAATTTCCCGTATGCTCCTGTTTGAGTAAATGGCTCAAATGCAGCTCTAAGTTCATGATTTTGCATATAAACCATCAATGAGTGCAGTGTTCTTTGATTTTTTGGTGCTGCTGCTACAGAACCTAGAGCGTCCCATAGGGCTGATTTAATTTGTGGAGTAATCTCTACATTTTCACTGCCTGCAATCGAAAGTAGCCAATCATGAGCCCATTTCCTCTCAGCTTCATCATCAACATTTGCTAGAGGTTGAAAACAAAGATCTGATTGCTCTTGACCTAAGCTATAATGCTTTCCACCAAGAGCTGTAGTTAAACAATAAGCACTCATGCCTTTATCAAAGATGTAAACTTGTGCATCCTTGTATCTTAAAAACTGTGCTTCCATTAAATTTAGGAGTGTTGATTTACCACTACCTGTAGGTCCTAAAATTAAAGTATGACCAACATCCCCGCAGTGAGTATTCAATCTAAAAGGAGTAGCCCCTGCGGTCTCAGTTAGCATTAGGCAATCGGAATCTAAATGTTCATTGAATTTATTTCCAGCCCAAACAGCACTTGTTCCTGGTAATAAATGAGCTAGATTCATCGTAGAAATAAGAGGTCTTCTTACATTATTTCTTGTATTAGATGGAATTGTACCAAGCCACGCATCTACTGCATTTACAGTTTCAATTCTTGTAGAGAAACCTTCTCCTTGTAAGACTTTTTGAACCTCATTTACACACAGATTTAACTCTTTTTTATTTTTATTCATCAAGACAATGTTAGTTGTCATAAATCCGTATGAAATATCATCACTTCCTAGCTCTAGCATTGCAACTTGTGCATCCTCAGCTTTTGCTAAAGCTTCAGAATCACTCAATGCAGACTCTTCTTTAGTCATTAATTCTTTTATTAAGCTCGCTACTCCTTTTCTTTTCGCAAACCATTTACGCTGGTAAGTCTCTATTTCTTTTTTAGCTTCATTTTTATCTAAGCAAATAAATCTAGTAGTCCAACGATACTCTAAAGATAAACGATTTAAATGATCTAGTAAGCCTGGTTGAGTTGCACTAGGGAAACCAAGTAGACCAATTATTGCTAAATGCTTATCTCCTAATTTTGGGCTAAAACCTCCTAGAAATTCGCTATCAGCTAGAATTGCATCTAAATACATTGGCTCACTTGGCGTTTTTACATAGTGAGCATCACTAGAAACAGTGCTGTGTAGATAGCTAAGTAAATTATCATTTTCTAAAAGCTCTACTTCAGGGAATAAACGAGTTAGCAAGTCAGCAATTCTATGAATTTCAGAAATAAAGTTTTCTAAAATATTTGTATAATTAAAGCTATTACTAGAAGAGCTATCTTCAGCCTTTGAATTTAGAAAATAAGACGTCATTTTATTTGTTTTTTCCATCGGTGGAAGAAAACAAAGAGTTAAATAATAAGATGAGTTATAATGAGGCTCACATTGAAATTTTTCTTTTCTCTTATTATCTATTAATTCACTTACTTTATTTGGAAATTCACTTACTGGATATATATTAGAAGTATAACGACTAGCCTCTGCGTATACTGCCCAGCCGTTTCCAAATCTTCTTAAAATATTATTAATAGCAGCACTATTCGAGATTAATTCACTTTGTGTGGAGCTATCTAAATCAGGTCCTCGATAACGAATAGTGGCTTGAAAAGAACCGTCTTTATTCAACACTGTCTCAGGAGAGACTAGGGCAGCCCAGGGTAGTAAATCACTAAGCCTATCAGGTGTTTTTCTATGCTCTCTTAAATCTAACAATGGTAATATCCTTTGTAACTTACATGTCTTTTAAAAGTATCTAGAAAATACGGATCTTTTTTAGCTAAACTAACTGCTAAGACATGCATAACGATAAATAGTGGAATTCCTAAAACTGTATGTAGACCTAGAAATAACACCGCTCCAAACGCACCATTTAGAATTGCAAACTCCCTAGGAGCGCCTCCTAATAGTATTGGCTTTGTTAATGAGCGGTGAATTGGTACTTGGAATCCTTCCATGAGTATTTTCCTCTATCTAACTAGAAGCCAAAAAGAACAGGAGCCCAAGTGCTTGCACCTACTGCAATAGCCCCTCCAAAGACAATTCCAGCACTTCTTCTAAAAAAAGAACCAGCTTCACCAAAAGAGAATGCTAATGCTGCACCAATAATTGCCATTATAATTAGTATTTGAGCCGTTGTTGTTTGAAAGCTCTGTAATAATTGCTGTAATGGGCCTTCCCACGGCATAGCTTGAGCTAATGCTAAACTTGGTATTAATAAGATTTGAGTTAATACTAGTGTTGTTAATCTAAGTTTATTTTTCATATACCTTCCTTTAATTCTTGGTTTTAATTACTGGGGAAAGGTATCAGCATTACTTACTTACTTTGTAGGGTGATAATTTCGGGTACCAACCTTGGCTACTAACCTTGGATAGGCTTGGTTTGAGTAGCAATAATGTAATTATTTTTATAATGTAGATAAAATATATAGATAGAAAAAACACTAGAAAAGACAAAGGATTATAAATGAAAAAAATTATATTATTACTATTATTATGTGCTTGTACTACTAATACTTATTCAACATTTAATTCTTCAAGCTCAAAAAATGAAATCTTTAATGCTTCTACTAGAACAGTACAAGAAATGGGCTTTGCTGTATTAACTTCTAATAAAAGTGACGGATTTATCTCAGCTGGACAATCAGTCGTAATGGGTAAAGGCTCTCAAACAATTATCAATGTTCAAGTTCATAATAATAAAAATATAGAGGTTTCAATCATTCCTCCTCCTCTAACTCTTGGAAATATAGCAAGTATGATGAATGAATTTGAGAACAAAATGAGAAATAAAGTAAGTGGATTTAAGATAGTTAGATAATAATATAAAGTGCTAACTCTAGACTTTTCTATTATTCTTTCTATATGAAATCATCTAAAAGTCTTTTAATAGCAATATTAGTTTTAATATTGCTATTATTTCCATCTATTATTTCTTTTTACTACTTATTTAAAAGTCAATTAACAAAAAAATTAATATTATCCTTCCCTGATATAAATTTTTATATTGATAATATTAATAATTTTATTTTTTTATTATTTAATAAACCTACTGATGCTTTTTCTATTTTAATTGAAAAACTAGGTGATTCAAAATTATTTAAAGGTCTTTTTTATACTTGGTCAATTAGTATTTTAATGTTTTTATTTTTAATTAATAAAATTAAATTAAAGAAAATTTTTTATTATAACTCTCAAGGTATCATAATATTTGCAGCGGTTACTTTCTCCTGGGTTATTTTTACTAAACTTTATCAGCAAAACAGTGGTTTATTATTATTTGTTATATTAGGACTAGTATTGGAGTTCCCAGTATTTTTGATATTTATAAAATTTGCGGAAAAAGAAAAAATAAATCTATTTAATAAAAGCATTTCTCTAACTTTTAAGGTGGCAATAAGTAAAATTATTTACATTATTATAATTGCAACTTTCTTACCATTAATTACTTTTATCTGGGTCTCTCCCATGACTCTTTTTACTGATTTAGTAACAAATATAGATCCCGAAATAGTTAAAAGTATACCAAAAATAATATCTAACTCATTTATATTTTATACAAAATACCCAGTACTGATTCTTACCGCCATACTATACTTACTATGTGCATCTCTTCTACCTATTACTTGTTACAGTTATGCTTATGATTGGTATAAGAAAGTTTGAATTTTTTATCCTAGATTGAACTAAAAATGATAATCTAACTCTACTCTATACCTTCTCTCACCACTAAAATTTATTTTCTTAAACCCTTTCAAAAACCTTGAAGGGTGTTAAAAAATAAATACCAAGATTAATACCCAACATAATATCTTATAAGCTTTGCTAAGTCTCTATACATGGGTAAAAAAATAGATATTAGTTGGAGAAAAGTAAGAGGTAGGAAAATAAAAACTAGTAAGCTTAAAAATGGGGCCATTAAAGACAGTAGTAAAAATGAGCAATCTTTAGAAAAGCTATTAGAAGAATTTAAAAACGATAGTTACTTAAAAGATATAGAATTAGCTGAAGAAATTAGTTTAAGAACTGGAAAAGACTTCTTTGATGTCTTTTCAGGACTTAGAGACTTAAAACATTTAAAAGAGGCTAAAAAATGAAAAATAAGAATAATTTTTTAATTTGCTCACCTCTTTTAAAAGACAGCGGTAATAATCGGTTTAATTTAATTTTAGTAAAGTAGCTTGCGCACTAAAAATTAAATTAAACCGATTATTTATGAAATTAAAAAATTATTCTTATTTTTACTCTTATTTCTCACTTTCCAAGGTTAAGTATCTACATAAAAAGCCGACTTATAATATAATACTTACTCTAGAAACATTAAGTAAAAAGATAAAGGATAAACACTAAATGGATAAATTCCCACTAGCTTGGAGAACTTGGCAAGAGAAAGTCTGCTCATACGGAGTTGACTTAAATGATAGTGAACTAATGGAGATTGTTCATGAATACAATGCTAAAGGCTTTGATAGTTTCCCAGTAGTTTTTAAAGAAATTGAAAAAGCAGCTGATATTAGTGAAGAGAACTTCTTTAAAGTCTACACAGACATAATTAATACGTTTAAAAAACATATCGATAAAAATATTGATGTTAATTGGTCTAGTTCAAGAGGAAACAGTGCACTTTCAGGTTTCACAGTTACAGATGAACAGCATGTAGAGAATATAAGAGCATATTATAAATCTGGAGAGGACGAACTTCTAGAAGAAGCTGATAGGTTATCAAAAGAAACAGGTAGAGATATCTTCGAAATCTTTTTTGAGCTTAAAGAAGCTAAAAAAAATAAGGATGCAAGGTAAGAATAATATAATGATTACTCAAATAAATACTAGGATAAAGGACAAACACTAAATGGATAAATTCCCACTCGCTTGGAGAACTTGGCAAGAGAAGGTCTGCTCATACGGAGTTGACTTAAATGATAGCGAACTTATGGAGATAGTTCATGAGTACGACGCTAAAGGCTTTGATAGTTTTCCAGTCGTATTTAAAGAAATTGAAAAAGCAGCTGATATTAGTGAAGAGAATTTCTTTAAAGTCTACACAGATATAATCAATACGTTTAAAAAACATATTGATAAAAATATTGATGTTAACTGGTCAAGTTCAAGAGGAAGTAATGCACTTTCAGGTTTTGAAATTACGGATGAACAACATGTAGAACAAATAAGAAGATATTATCAATCTGGTAATGAAGAATTTTTAGAAGAAATAACAAGAATTTGTGATGAAACTGGAAGAGACTTCTTTGAAGTTTATACAGAATTAAAAGCTAAAAAAGACGCCAGTAAAGATACCAGTAAAAATAATAGCGGTGCAGAATAATGAGTCTGCACGAAAAAGATTGGGAAAGAGCACAGAAATTAGGCCTTACATCAAAAATTAAAACAGTTGATGATTATAACGACCACTTAGAGCAGGGTAAGAAAAATGCTAAAAAATATTTCTCTAGGCTTAATACTTATGCTCCTACAAACCAAGAAATTAAGAATATTCATAAAATAACTTTTGATAATATACACCCTTGGGCAGGACAATTTAGAGAACCTGGTCAAGAAGTTAGAGTAGGGGATATTAAAGGCTCTTTAGCTATGGATGTTCCTGAAGAGTTAAAAAGACTTCATGATCAAATGCTATCTAAGTCTTTAGATAACTCTAAAGAGCTAAGAGCAAAGCAAATAGCAAGCTACCATGCAATCTATGAATCTATTCATCCATTTCAAGATGGAAATGGTAGAACTGGTAGAATTATCATGGATGGGCAAGCAAAAAAGCTCTTAGGTAAAAAAATAGAGTTTAATAAGATTGATAAAATTGACTATTATCAAGCTCTTCAAGCTGCAACTAGTTATGGAAAGATAGATTTTTTGGCGAATATTGTGCAGAAAAATTCACTCGATATTAAAAAACCAGACATTGCTGATCTTAAATTAAAGGAAAAAAGATTAGTAAAAGCTAGAAAAGCATTAGGCTTTAAAGGTAGTGATTTAGCTGCAACATACGGTCTAGGTGGTTATCCTCCAGCTATAACGATACAAAAAGCAGAAAGAATTGCTAAGAGGGATAAAACTACAGACTTACCGCATAATAAAAAAGTCTTTAAGGTTCTAAAAGAAAACCAAGCTCTTATTTTTAAACAACAAAGAGTACAAAAAGAACTAAGAACAGTAAGAGAACATATTCAAGATTTTTCTAAGAAATTAGACCAAGGAAAAAGGTTGGAAAAGAAGCAGAGTATAAAGCTGGGGAAGGGAAGAAGTAAGTAATCTATTCTAATACGGACACTTGAGTTTAGGATAAGTATTAAGTTCATCTTTTATATTTCAAAATAAATTGAGGCTATTTCCCTTTTAAAACCTAATTTTAATTACTTATTAAATCGCAAGTAGCAGGCATAAAGAATCAAAGTGGCGCCAATAAAAAGATAAATTGAACAATTTTCTCCTATTAGCAAAACTCCAATAACGATTGTAATAACTGGTTGAAGTAACAAAATTTGAGCGGCTTCATGACTTTGGATTTTTTGTAATGCTTTAGGTAAAAGATACATCCCAATACCAGATAGAAAACCAGCAAGAATCATTCCGTTTAAAGAAATTAAATCTGGTATTTCAGGAGCAAATAACAAAAAGAAAATGAAGATTGAACAAAGTATTTCTGCAAGAGCAAAAACATTACTTTTTCTCTTAGGTCTGATGTAGTCGCTTAGAACTAAAAACAAGCCATTTGTAATTGCAGCTATAAACAGCATTATTGAGCCTAAGGTGCTTCCAGCTTCCAGCTCATAAAATACACAAATACAAATTCCTAGAGTTCCAAGCGCAATGCTATAAAAATCCTTATACTTTAGTCTTGTTCCTGCAAACTTTGAAAACAAAATTGTATAGATAGGATACGAAAAATATATCATAATTGCAGTAGCTGAAGGCATCTCAGTTGCAAGTACTCCTACCAAACAAAAGTTAATCAAAGCCCTACATAAAATAGTTATTGCCTCAACTTTAGTTTCTATTTTGAAACTGAAATTTTTTGGCCCTATTAGCAAGCATTGAATCAAAGCTGTTGCTGTTGATTTTATACTTACAATTATGACCAAAGAGACAAATGTATATTCAATGTTTATTGATTTGATAGAGAGTGGGAAAAAAGCAAACAGCAAGGCTGTGACTGCTGCTAACACTACAGCAAAGCTCGAACTATTTGGATCTTTTTGCCAAAAATACATATAAAAAAACCTCTAAAGGGAAATAGCCTGTATGATTGAATTGATTCATGCATACAAGTTTTAAATAAAACTACACTTATTTAATTTTAAAGTTTTTTATTTTTAAGAGATTTTTTAAAGAACTGAACTGCTCTGAGTAATAGACCTTTAATAAAAGAAAATCAAGCTCTAATTTTTAAACAAGAAAGAGTACAAAAAGAAAAAGAACTTTAGAGAACATATTCAAGATTTTTCTAAAAAATTAGACCAAGGAAAAAGACTGGAAAAGAAGCAGAGTATAAAACTGGGGAAGGGAAGAAGTAAGTAGAATTTAAAATAAAGACAGTATAGAATAAAGTATGGGTATTAGTTTCGTAGCATAATACTGATATTAGTGATATAATGAAACTCTGCTTTGATAGATAAGGTATTAATATGAAAAAGAAATATACAGCAGTCGTTGAAAAATGTGCTGATACTGGACAGTATGTAGGTTATGTTCCTGGCTTTCCAGGTTGTCATTCTCAAGGGAAAACCAGAGACGAATTGCATGGGAACTTGCAAGAAGTTCTTAAAATGCTTCTTGAAGACGGTGAGCCTGAGCTAAATTCAGAATTTATTGGAATTGATACATTAGCTGCATAAATGGGAAAAAGACCACCTGTATTAAAACCAACTCAAGTAGCAAAATTACTTAAATCACATGGCTTTAAAGAGGTTCGTCAAAAAGGTTCTCATAAACAATTTAGACATTCTGATGGAAGATGCACAACATTACCATTTCATAAAGGTAAAGACTTATCTCCTTTATTGTTAAGACAAATCGCTAAAGACATTAAACTAGGTATTGATGACTTTCTTAAAGGATAAAAATTTAAGTATTCATCTGAAGCGTTTTCTCAACCCATATTTTAAAAAGAATATATTTTTCTAAAAAATTAGACCAAGGGAAAAGGCTAGAAAAGAAGCAGAGTATAAAGCTAGAGAAAGAAAGAAGTAAGTAGCGGTAAAGTAGAACAGTGCACTTAGTACATACATTTATACAAATTATTATTTTTAATATTAGAATAAAAGGCTAGTGGAGCTCTAGTCAATAGTGAACAGATAAATCTCTATTCCCAACAACAGAAAACATCTTTACACTTAATGTTTGTATCCTCTCCAATCATTATTTTAAGATCTTCTGCCTCTTTGGCATATTCCTTCTCTGTGACATATGCCTTTATATTTTTAAGGTGAAATTTAGTTACTTTTTCACCAAAAGAAGATTCGCGGTAATGAACCTTCGTAAGGTACGCGAGACCAGTTCTTTCTACTATTCGACCAAAGACTATAACGTATTTGACATTTTCGTTTTCGTCTTGAACTCGTAGATTTATACTAAAGCCCTGTGTCTTTAAAGCACCATCGAATACAACCAGTGATGATATGCGATTTCCTTTAAGCATAAGATTTCCTTTAAAATGGTAATTTAAATTTGGAGTCACATTGTTAGAAACTTGATAAAACAAGCTTTATAAAACCTTCAATAAGCTCCACCACACCTCTACATCAGCTTACTAGAAAGCTTTAAATAAAATGATGAGGAAATTTGGTGATTTTCTACTCGATTTAAAATGGAAAGAGCTAAGCATAAAGGCATACTTATTTTATCATAAAATAGATATGATACAAAATATTCCAAATAAACGACATGCTTCATAAACATGTTGCTTAGCCTAAGTATTTGTAAATCAAATACAGGAATTAAGGTAATATTAAGTTCTTCATCCACTATTATTTTAATCTTATACTTACCAGTGCCTTTCAAATATCCTAAATCGTTTTTTAATATTCTTTTTATTTAATGTTAAATTTTATTTAAAACAAAAAGAGCACAAAAAGAAAAAGAACTTTAGAGAACATATTCAAGATTTTTCTAAGAAGTTAGCTAAAGAAAGGAAATTTGGAAAGAAACAGAGTATAAATCTGGGGAAGGGAAGAAGTAAGTAGGGACAAAGTCGTACGGCGCGCTTTAGCGCCTCTGATTATACAAATTTCATACCTATATTAATCAAAGTTAAAGTGACTGCTGAGTTTTGATTCACTCAGCAGTCGAGCACCTTGAGTAAGAACCTGCTTTATTACTCACTGCTAGTAATTGCTTGCTCTCCCTTTAAACCAAATGATTCTAGGGCAAAGGCTGCAATCACAGTAGCGCATAGATAGAAACCAGATTCAATAAAGTTTGGCGCTTTCTCGGCCATGGTTTCAAATGGAAAACCACAAAGAAATGGTGTCAACCAAAGCGTCACCATAAAGAATTTGGTTTTCATTCCGAATGACATTTGAACAACCATAAAAGCCATGATAGCTGAGATCAATCCGGGAAATGGATAACCATTATACCAGACGACTGCAAAGCTTAGAGCTGCGATAGTTGTTGCCAATAGGACTTCTCGAATCTTCATAATCAATCCTTTTTCAGTTTCTAAAACGTGGTAACAAAACTTAGTAATTATAACATTGAAATAAACGTTATTAAAGTAGCTGTTAAAATAAGAGCGATATCTTCTATCTCCCTTTCTTCTAGAGAATTAATACTCTTTTATAGACATGTAAGATTGTTAACTAAATCTGGGGAAGGGAAGAAGTAAGTAGCGGTTAAGTAGGGCGACTACACAAACAAAGGTAGTAACCTTCATCTGTGTAGGACATATAAAAACCATCTTAAGAGTCTTAACCAAGAATAAAAGGAGCAATCGCTTTTAGTCCACTTAATTCCGGAATAGCAGTGCTATCATCACTTACGCCAAATTTGACTAGGTGTTCAAGCGCTAGCTTTCGTAAGAATTTTGCAGGATCTGACGGAGGATCTTCGATAGGAATTTCTTCTTCCATCTCAGCAAGTTCAATCCATAAAGCATCAAGTTTTTCAATCACTTGCTCACGAAGTTCAGCCATAAGATTAGTAATTGCTTTTAAATACAATTTAAACTCTCTAATTGTTTCGGGAGCTTTCTCTATCTTTCCTTCTAGTAAATCGCTAATCGATTCAAACTCTTTTTTTGTTGACTCACGAAGATCTTCTGTGAGTGGCTGATCTGAATCTGGATACATTGACTCAAGAAATCCATACATTTTCTCAGTGCTAGAAAGAAAAGCAAGCTGACCATTTGATTCTGATTGTTTAAGCAGATCATATAAGGTCGCTCTCATCATTAACCTAACTACGTGATTTACTTCCAAGGTTTTTCTCCAATAGAAATTTAAATTTAAATTAATCATGTAGGCAATAAAACCGTTTTGCCGCCCACGACTCTTTTTATTAAGAACAGCCGTAGGGCAAATACTAATTTGCTAAAATACTCGAAAATAGAAAACTCAGAGAACAGTTGAGGAAAGTAACACAAATTTAGTTAAAAATAAATTATGAGAATTATGCTAAACTGATTCATTTATTATCTAGAAGATTACTCCGTCTTACAATTTATCCTTTCAGGAACAACATAATCACGACAATCTTATCAATCTGATGTGTAAGTTATCTAAAACGGATACTTTAGACCTTTTGGAATAGTATTAAGAGGAGTTTTTAACTTATACTTATCAACATCAATTTTATCAGTCAGAGGATTATATCCCTTGATTCTTTGTGGAAGAAAGACTTTAGAAGTTACTTTATTAGTAAGACTCACACTAGTTTGTTCATCCTCTAACCATATAGCCACCAATTCAGTTTCCTCACTAAATGCAAGTAGGGGTTTTCTTTTTTTTACTACTTCTGCTTTAGCTACTGCAACTTGTCCTGGGTTGAGATTTAGGGAAAAACTAGCTTCAGCAACTACATCACCTTCATTATAATGTAATTTTATATTATGATTTTTATTAGCCTCAATTTGTAAATCATATCTTTGATTAACGAATGCATCATCAACAGTAAAAGGAATCACTGAGATGCCTTTTTTTAAAAATCCTTTTTCTTTAATCACAGTTTTTTTAATACTTGCAACTCTTGTTACATTTTCAGGAAGTTTATACGTCTTTGGTAAAATGCAACTAATAAGAAAGAATAGTGGAAATATTTTTAATGTAAGTTTCATATTAATATAGAATATATCATTACTTATACTTGGAGAACAGATAGTTTTAGAGAGATATTCAATATCGCTCTAAAATTTAGAAAAAATAATTTAAAAAGATATTATTGAAGGGAAGGAGTAAGTAAAATTTATTTATTAGCGCTTAACTTTATCATTTTTTATAATATTTTTTATAACTTCAGCAGTTTTTTTAGCTTGTGAACAATATATAAATTTATACTCATTATTATCAGTAGAAATCTCTAAACTACTAGCTAAAAAATTCCTTTTACCTTCTACCACTTTAATATTTGAAGTTGGAATATCTAAACTTAACGAATATTTTTTACTACTTTTTTGATCCATATTTAAAGTATTAAAAGTGATGTTCTCTTTTGTTACTCTCAAATACCCAGTATCTGAGTTCCCAGTAAAATATTTTTCTACTAAATAAATAACACAGTCAATACAATAAGCAGCAGCTTTTGCTCCGAATACGGCTGAGCCACTCATTCCACTAAACTGTTTTCTAAACAAGTTCCTCATCTTAGCTGGTTCTTTCTTAAAGATAGAGCAAGCTTTTTCTAATGTTTCTAAATCTTCTAATCTCTTACGCGGCTTAAAATATTTATAACAAGCAATAAAAGTACCATACAGACATATTAAAGTAAGTAATCCAAAAAAGATTGGCATTATACAAAGTATTCCTAATAAAAATAATTCTGAAAAAAATATTTTTATAGAAGTCCAAATAGATTTATCTTTTACTATTTTAGAGGTTTTTTTATCGTCTAAATTATAATGAACAAATACACTGCTTCCTATTTTTCTTTTTTCTTTAAAAATAAATTCTTTAGCTTCACCTTGATATAAGACAGTATGCTTATGAACATTTTTAAGCCCTAGGTACCTGCCTTTTCTGTACCGAGCTGTAGTTCCGTATCTGTAATCTTTAATTATACCTTTCGTTATCTTTGAGTTAAATACAGTTGAGTGAAATTTCTGAAAATAGGAATGATTGTAAAATTCATATGCCTGATAGCCAGTATAACTAGCTGTTGAAAGTAATACTATAATAGCTAATAATAATGTAGAGATATGTTCTCTCATAACTACAATCCTTTAATATATTATTTTTTTATTAAGCATATAAAAACTAAAATAGAGTTATAATAAAATTTTATACAATTACATTATTTATATCATATATAAAACTTTACAAAAATTTTAGGCATGTCGATACTATACACTAATCATAATTCTTTAGGATTAGTGTATTGCTGAAAGCAGTGGGAGACAACAATAGTTAATTTTCTTGAATTTTTGGTAATCTTGAACAAGACTAAAAATTAAAGAAAATCAACTATTATGCCTAAAATTGTTTGCATTTCAGATACTCACTCAACTACACCAGTAGTCCCAAATGGTGATATTTTAATCCACGCAGGGGATTTAACTAATCGTGGCAACGAACAAGAGCTTAGACAGCAACTTAATTGGCTAGATTCACTTCCTCATAAGCATAAAATTTTTATTGCTGGAAACCATGATTTTATATTCGAGCTAGCAACTGATTACGCACTTAGTATCTTAGAAGACTATCCAAGTCTTAGCTATCTTCAAGATAGTGAAATAACTATTGATGGAATCAAGTTTTACGGCTCTCCTTGGCAACCAGAATTTAATAACTGGGCTTTTAACTTAAAAAGAGGAGAACAATTAAGAAAAAAATGGGATTTAATCCCAACTGATACTGATTTTCTAATCACTCATGGCGCACCAAAAGGAATTCTAGATTTTGCAAAGTTTTCAAATGATCATGTAGGCTGTAAAAAACTTTTAGAAGCAATTAAAAGAATAAAACCAAAATACAATGTTTTTGGGCATGTTCATGAAGGGGCAGGGAAGTTAGAACAAGATGGAACTATATTTATCAATGCTTCTGTTTTAGATGATGAGTATAAAGCTAATACCAGTGAAATTCACGTTATAAACTATTAATAAGACTAATTAAATTACAATTATAGCAAATTGCTATAGACATAATTATAGCAATTTGCTATAATTACTATATGAGAGTTATCTCTAAAAAAACATTAGTAGATTTTTATAAAAAGCATCCTAATGCAAAGATACCTCTTTTAGCTTGGTATAACATCGTTAGAAAGAATAATTTTAGTTCTTTTAATGAACTTAGAAAGCTTTTTCCAAGCGTTGATAAGGTTAAACAACTATATGTTTTTAATATTGGAGGGAATAATTTTCGTTTAATTGCAGCAATTCATTTTAATACAAAGATATTGTTTGTAAGAAACGTATTAAGCCATAAAGAATATGATAAAGGAGCTTGGAAAAAATGACTATTGAGCAAATTGATTTAAAATCTTGGAATGCCATAGAAGGGCTTGTTAATCCTATAAAGACTAAAAAGCGTTATAAAGAAATGCTTGAATTAGTTGAGAATATACTAGAAAGAGTAGGGCAGTCTAAGTCACATCCAATGCTACCTATATTAGAGACACTTTCACTTTTAATCGAAGATTATGAAGATAGAACACTAAAAATCCCTAAATCTAACCCTATAGCTACTCTAGAGTACTTAATGCAAGAACACGGGCTTAATCAATCAGAACTGCCTGAAATTGGCTCTCAAAGTATCGTAAGCGATGTCTTAAAAGGCAAAAGGAAGCTAAACTTAAGACAAGTAAAGGCACTCTCTAAAAGATTTGGCTTAACTGTAGATACTTTTGTGTAGAGAAGTAAAAATTAGAGTTTTTTCTGATTCGATCTTGAAGCACTATTGCTTTCTAGCTCAGCTTTAGCATTTTCGACTATTTTCTTTCCGTCCTTTCGTCTTTGTTTTCTAGCATCATCTTTTACTTCGTCGTTTGATCCCCAATAGTGCATGTTGGAATGTCCTAATTTTCCTCCTTGACCTCCTTCTGATTTAACTTTATTTGAGCCCATTCTTAATAATCCAATATTTAAATAATAATCTTCATTTACTTTATTACTTATCTCATCTTCACGCTATTTGGTGAGCTAAAAGTAGCTTTCCAACATGCCCGATAAGTAGGCTTATCGGGCAAAA
>CAYOZL010000011.1:0-49840 GCA_964408435.1 uncultured Bdellovibrionales bacterium
GAAGTATCATCAGCTCTTACAGCTCTTTTGTGTTTCTTAATCATCTTTAAACCTTGAACTGTCGCCCTAGGTGAATCTTTAGAAACTTTAAGAACCTTTCCAGTTTGGCCTTTTAAGACCTCACCTTTTTTGTTCCCACCAGCTACAACCATTACAGTATCGCCTGCTTTAAGCTTCGTTTTAACCGTTACTGCTTTTTTAATTCTCTTTTTACTCATAATGCCTCTGCCTTATAACACTTCCGGAGCTAATGAAATTATTTTCATAAAAGATTTAGCTCTTAACTCTCTTGCTACAGGGCCAAAAATTCTGTTTCCAATTGGCTCTTTTGCATCGTTAATTAGAACTGCAGAGTTTGTATCGAATTTAATCCAACTACCATCTGCTCTTTTAATTCCCTTAGAGGTTCTAACAACTACTGCTTTTTTAACCTCACCCTTTTTTACACGTGAGTTAGGAATAGCATCTTTAATAGCTACAACTATTAAGTCACCTACACTTGCATATCTTCTTCTAGACCCACCCAGAACCTTGATGCACATTACTTTTCTTGCACCAGAGTTATCTGCGACATCTAAAACTGACTCTTGCTGTATCATTACGCTCCTTAACCTTTTAAATGGCTTTCTTAATTACTTTGTCTAACTTCCAACGTTTAGTTTTACTAAGTGGGCGACACTGAGAAATAATTACAGTATCTCCTTCTGCACACTCATTTTGCTCATCATGAGCAGCGTACTTCTTAGTTTTCTTCACGTACTTCTTAAATCTTTTATCTTTTTTATAAGTAGTAATAGAAACAACTATGGACTTATCCATTTTGTTACTAACAACTAAGCCTTCAACTTCTTTTCTAAGACCTCTTTTACTTTCCTGTGCTTCCATAACTATTTACTCTCTTCTTCTCTAATTGCAGTTCTAATTCTAGCTATCTTCTTTCTTAACTGAGGTAGCTGAGAAGTTATTTTTAATTGATTAGAAGCATTTTTAAATCTTAAGCTCATAAGCTCACTTTCTGCAGCTCTAAGGTTTTTAACCTTATCTTCTGCTGACCAGCTTCTAACATCTTTTAATAAATCGTTTCTTTTCATAATATTATAATAGCTCTCTAAATATACTGCCTATAACAATACGTTACTTTTTCTCACTACGATCTTAGTCTTAATCGGTAACTTACTAGCCGCTAAAGTTAATGCCGCCTTAGCTACATCTTCCTCAACACCTTTTACTTCATAAATAATTCTTCCTGCCTTAACCTCAGCAACCCACTTCTCAGGAGAACCTTTACCCTTACCCATTCTTACCTCTGCAGGCTTTTTAGTTAGTGGCTTATCAGGAAAAATTCTTATCCAAATCGTTCCACCTCTTTTTAATCTACGATTAAGTGCAACCCTTGCAGCTTCAATTTGTCTGTTTGTGATCCACTCACCTTCTAAAGCCATTAGGCCATAGTCACCAAAAGCAATAGTAGTTCCACGGTTCTCGACACCTTTAATGTGCCTAACCTGCTTCATTTGCTTACGATGCGTTACTCTTTTTGGTGAAAGCATATCTAAATCTCCTAACTAGCAGTAATAACAGTTTCTGACTCTGTTAAATCTTCTGCTAACTCTCCCATAAAAATCCAACACTTAACTCCAATAATTCCGTAAGTAGTTAGTGCTTCTGAAAATCCATAATCTATTTTTGCTCTAAGTGTATGCAAAGGAACTCTTCCTTGTCTTGTCCACTCAGTTCTTGCAATGTCAGTTCCGCCTAATCTTCCAGCAACTGAAATCTTAACTCCTTCAGCTCCCATTCTCATAGTTCTAGCAGCTGAATCTTTCATTGCTCTTCTAAAAGAAACTCTTCTAACTAATTGGTTTGCAACATTTTGAGAAACTAATTTCGCATCTAAGTCAGGCTTTCTAACTTCGATAATGTTAATTGTAACTTCTTTACCAATTATTTTCTTAATATCAGTTCTTAAATCTTCAATGTCTTTACCTTTCTTACCAATTACAATCCCTGGTCTTGCAGTTTTAACATTAAGTTTAACTCTATTAGCGGCTCTTTCGATTTCAACACTAGAAACCCCAGCACCAGCTAACTTCTTATTAACGTAATCTCTTAAATAGAAATCTTGCTTTAATAGCTCAGCATAACCCTTGTTCTTATACCAACGAGAAGCCCACTGCTCAGTAATACCTAATCTAAATCCTTTCGGATGAACTTTTTGACCCATCTAACTTACCTCATCCAATAATACTGTAATTCTACTATGTCTCTTACGAATAGGAGACGCTGAGCCTTTCGCTCTAGGCATAATACCCTTAATCGTTTTACCTTCGTTGACCCAAGCGCTTTTAATAAAAAGCTCATCTACATCAACTTTAGATTTCTCATTTGCATTAGCAACTGCTGATAAAATTAACTTCTTTAGAACAGGAGCTGTCTTCTTATCTGTAGACTCAAGAATATCTAATGCTCTTTCAACTTTCTTTCCTCTAACTAAATCCACAACTAATCTTGCTTTTCTAGGTGAAGTTTTAAAATTATTTAAAGTAGCTTTAGAAATATGCGCTACATTTGTTTTTGTCTTCATAACTATTTCTTATCGCCACCGTGTTTATTAAAAGTTCTAGTTGGAGAAAACTCTCCTAACTTGTGTCCAACCATATTCTCAGAAACAAATACCGGAAGAAATTTCTTACCGTTATGAACTGCGAAAGTTAAACCAACCATATCTGGTAGAATTGTAGATCTTCTAGACCAAGTCTTAATCGGTCCTTTATGCTTTCCTTCTTTTGCTCTATCAACCCACTTAAGTAAGTGGTCATCAATAAAAGGTCCTTTTCTAAGTGATCGTGCCATCTATTTACGCTTCCTTCTTCTAACAATGAATTTATCAGTGCTTTTATTTTTTCTAGTTTTATATCCTTTTGTTGGCTTAGACCATGGAGTAACTGGATGTCTACCTCCTGAAGTCTTACCCTCACCACCACCATGTGGGTGGTCAACCGGGTTCATAGCAACCCCTCTAACTTTAGGCCTTCTACCCTTCCAACGACTCGCTCCAGCTTTACCAAGAGATCTATTATTATGCTCTGAGTTACCAACTGTTCCAATTGTAGCTGCACAAGTAAGAAGAATCTTTCTTTGCTCGCCCGATGGAAGTCTTAACTGAGCATACTTTCCGTCTTTACCCATTATCTGAGCACTACTTCCAGCCCCTCTAGACATCTTAGCTCCCCCACCTGGTCTTAGCTCAATGTTATGAACGACTTCACCAACTGGAATATTAGCAATTGGCATACAGTTACCAACTTTAACTTCAACTTCAGGACCAGATACTACAGAGTCCCCAACATTTAATCCGTTTGGAGCAATAATGTATCTTTTCTCACCATCTAAATAATGCAAAAGAGCAAGTCTTGCGCTTCTATTCGGATCGTATTCAATCTTAGCAACCTTAGCAGGAACACCTGGCTTGTTTCTTTTAAAATCAACAATTCTGATATGTCTCTTATGTCCACCACCTCTTCTTCTTACAGTAATTCTACCGTTGTGGTTTCTACCGTGAATCTTTTTCTTAGATATAACTAAGCTTTTCTCAGGACGATCGTTAGAGATCTCCTTAAAATCAGAAGTAACTCTAAATCTAGAAATTGGAGTCGTTGGACGTCTTTTAAACATCGCCATAATTATAATCCCTCAATTAAGTCTATCGTGTGACCATCTTCTAGTAATATATAAGCCTTTTTCCAAGCCTTTCTATTACCAATAAATCTGCCAACTCTTTTAATCTTACCTTTGTAATTTAAAGTTTTAACCGATTTAACTTTTACATCAAAAATCTTCTCAATTGCTTTTTTAATCTCTACTTTATTAGCCTTAGGACTAACTTCAAAAGCAACACTATTAGAATCTGCACCAAAAACTGCTGCTTTTTCCGTAATTAACGGCTTTCTAATAATACTATAATGACTCTTTTCTAAACTCATATCTATCCTAATTAAAAAGCTCTAGTTGAACTTCGCTTCAATCCCCGTAATCGCCTTATCAGTAAGAACTAAATGCTTAGCATTAAGAATGTCGTAAACATTTAAGCCATCAACAGATACGTTTTTAACACCCTTAATGTTTCTAACGCTTCTATCTACATTTGAATCTTCACTTGAAGAAACAACTAAAACTTTCTCGCCGCTTGTAATTCCTAAGTTATTAAAAACTTTTAGAGCTTCTTTCGTTTTAATCTCATCTAAAGAAAAAGACTCAAGCCCCTTACAGTTACCTTCTTGCAATCTTGCAGTCAGCGCTCCACATAAAGCTGCTTTTTTCTGTTTCTTGTTTAAATCAAAAGAGTAATCTCTGTTTTTTGGCCCATGAGCCGTTCCACCACCAACCCAAATTGGCGAAGTATTAGAACCTGCTCTAGCACGACCAGTTCCTTTTTGCTTCCAAGGCTTCTTACCACCACCTCTTACTTGAGCTCTAGTTAAAGTCTTATGCGTTCCCGCTCTTTTCTTAGCTAAGTGTAAACGAACTACTTGGTGCAAAACACTTTTAATTATTTTTGCAGAAAAAATGCTATCGCTAACATCTTTTTTTGAAAGCTCTTTACCATCAGAATTATAAAAAGGAATCTTTGCCATTATCTTCTTACTATCCTCTCACTGTATTTCTAATCATTACTAAACCGTTTTTAGCACCAGGTATTGAACCCTTTACTAACAACACATTATCTTCAGGGATTACGTCTATAACTTCTAGACCAATTTGAGTAACTCTATCCACACCCATGTGCCCACACATACGCTTGTTCTTAAATACTCTACCTGGAAATTTTCTATTACCAATTGAACCACCATGTCTGAAATATTCATGTGTTCCGTGAGTCATTGTTTGAGCACCTTTCATACCGTGCCTTTTAATAACCCCTGCAAAACCCTTACCAATTGTAGTTCCGCAAACATCAACTTTAGTTCCTTTTTCAAAAGTCTCTTCTAACTTAATCTCATCACCAACGTTAAACTCAACATCAGTAAAAAACTTATCTAATCTAATTTCTCTAGCATCAACAGGAATCCCTTTCTTTGCAGCAGAAAAATGCTTAGTTTCAGACTTAGTAACTCTTTGCGCTTTTCTCTCACCGATACCAACTTGAATAGCTTTGTATCCTTCTTTTTCTTCTGACTTAACTTGAAAAACTACATTAGGTGGAATCGATATAGCAGTTACAGGTACAGATAAACCTTTCTCTGTAAATACTGTAGTCATCCCAACTTTTTTTCCATACATTGCTTTCATAATTTTTCAGTCTCTTTATTATCTTTTTTATTGCAGCTTAATCTCAACATCGATTCCCGCAGAAAGTTCTAACTTTCCTAAGTCATCAATAGTTTGTTGTGTAGGTTCAAGAATATCAATTAATCTTTTATGCGAACGAATCTCAAACTGATCTCTTGCTTTTTTATCAACGTGCGGTGAACGGTTAACAGTGAAACGTTCAATTCTTGTTGGCAAAGGAATCGGTCCTGCTACTTTACCTCCAGTTCTTCTCACTGCTTGAACAATTTCTTGCACCGCAGAGTCTAGAACTTTATGGTCATAACCACATAAACGTATTCTTATTCTTTGACTACCAATCATATTATAATTCTCTAAAAAAAATCTTTACCTCAATGTTTTTAAAACTATTATTTCTAATAATTTCAAGAACACACCAGCACCTATAAAAGCATAAGGCTAGTAAGGAATTGTTTAAAAATGTCCGTTCTTATAACAAGAGTTAAAACTAAATGCTATAGGTTGAATGCTGGTTTTTTTGATAATTTTAAGATTTTTTTAATATAATTAAATACTAAATTACAGACTAATCCTTGTGGAGGATGACATCTGGCTTAGACATCTTGCTAGATAACTTAGAAGAAAGAGCTTTAGTTTTAATACTCAGCACTACTAATATAGAGCCAATAATAAAGAAGAATGTAGATATTAAGGTAGTAATCAGTCTAGGAAAGGCTATTACGAAAAAACCAATTGCAAAGAAAAAAAGTGCGAAATTAAGGATACTTAGCCAAGAGTTCTTAAGATTACGGTTAAAACTACCGCCAAGATTCTGACCAAAGCCACTGCTGATATTATCGAAATGGATTACTTTTTTGAACATATACTGAGGGTAAGCATTTAAGGTTAGAAAAACAAGTTAACAAAGAATTAAATATCAGAGATTGACTATGTAGACAGTCATCAACTAGCATGCCGCTTGTTCAAAAGGTTAGCACAAAGAGGTTTTTTATACGCGGTGTATAAAAGCTAACCTTTCTTCATGATGTTAGGAGAAGGAGTTTGAAATGGGAATGAGAAGTAAATTCTGGGCATTCTTTAACAGAATGCTTGAAAAGATATGGGGAAATAGAAAAAAAGACCTATACCCTACGTCAGTGAGAATAACTTTAAAGAATGCAAGCTATAATCCATTCATTAGACTATTCGTTAAACCATTAATCTGCGCGGAATCCGCGAAGATAGATGTAACGGCTAATCGAACAGAAGTAGTTTTTAGGAATTACGAGCTTTCCTGGGGCAACTTCAACCTGCCAGAAAGTTGGAAAAAAACAGAAACAACACTTGCGATACCACTAAATAATCTAATATTCAGAACAGCTATAAAAATAGACTGGGGATAAGGACACGGTTTTCAAGAACAACCACAGGCGGTGAAAACCTCATCGCCCTCATCATTTTTTTAGTCTTGGTACTAAACTTAAAAAAATTAAATACGGTTAACATTTTAGACTAAGATCTTCAGACTAAGGCTAAGATTAAGACTAGGACTAAGATTTTATTTGCGGGAAAATGGAGCTGATGATGGGACTTGAACCCGCAACCTACGCATTACAAGTGCGTTGCTCTACCAATTGAGCTACATCAGCTGATGTGTGTTCATATACTTCGGCGATATTGAAATAATTTTACTTAAATATCAAGACAAATTGCAGCTATTGAAAAAAATAGTAGATTTTAATATCTATAAACATAACCTATGAGTTCAACAAACCCTTTTTTCATTAATCTAGCTAAATCTGCTCAAGAATCTTCGGCACTTGAAGCTCTCAGGATTTGTAACAAAGGGCTATTTATATCGGAAGACTATATAAACTCACTCACTAAGCATTACCAAGACTGGATCAAGAGCCAAACTGGTAAAGAAATACAAAAATCAACAGATAAGTATTTAAAAAAGTTTTTTGATAGCGAAACTCCAAAAGCGAGCTATTTAATAGACGGCAAGAAATGCCTTGTTGGTTATCTAGCAAATGAAACAGATAATATTTGGAATGAATTAAAACCAAGTGAATCTAAAGTCTCTAGATATCAAGGAGAGCTTTTAGACCCTGAATGGTTTTTGCATCCTAAAGATCCAATTTTTTCTAAGCTGCCAGATATAGACTTTGAATTTGATTCTTCAAAAGGAAGTTCTGTTTGTTTTAAACTTGGTGGGCAAGCAAAGAATAAAGAAGTAAAGAGCAAGGGGGCAAAGAGCAAAGAAATTAAGATTGACTCTGCAAGTTTAAATCAACTTGTAAAACAGCTAAGAGCAATAAAAAGCCCTGCACTAAAAAAACATACATTAAGAGATTCACTGTTACCAATTCTCGCTATTTTAAACCAAGCAAAAGCTGGCAGAAATTCTAGCATAGTTCCTAGTGAAGTAATTAAAAAATCTCCAAGCCTTCTTCTTAGATCTAAATCAATAAATATAGTCCTAGATCAGGATAACTATATTATTGGCGCATTAAACAACTCAGGGAAAGAATTTAGGCAAAACTTAGAAAAAGAGATCCTAGCATTACAAACAAAAGCTCCGCTTACATCTATTAGAAGTTTCACAGCTTCTAAGAGCATAAAGAAAATTAGAGCTCACGGAATGTCTTTAAAGTTAAGCCCTGCTTTTTTAATGCAATTTATTAAACTACTTATTAGAAAAAAGACTAAAAAAGGTGATAAGCGTTTTTTAAGTGTAAAAGACGTTATTAATAAATTAGTAAGCTTAATTCATAAATCTAAAGAACCATCAAAGGAATTACTTAAAGATCTATTAAAGGGCAGGAAGCAAGGAAATAGTATTTATAAAGTTAATGGCAAATGGGTTTTTGTAATAAAAGATAAAAGCGAACTAGTAACCTGCTTTAGAATTAAGGATAAAAAACCAAAGAAAGCTAACTCTACTCCTCTAGCGGAGTCACCCCAACACCAGTCATCTCAGATTCAAGCTGAGGGCTAAGAGAATCTCTTGTATCAGTATCCTCTTCTCTTAAAATCTTTTTCTCTAAATTCTTAACAGCATTCTTAGCTTCTTCTTTTTGCTCAAGATGAGATCTAACCTTTGCAATAAAATGATAAGCCTCAGTTGCCTCTTTAACCTTGATTGCACTAGCTAAAACAAAACTTTCACCTAATTTTGCCATTGCTTTTAAATCAGTATTATCTACAACAGACATCCACTCTTGCTTTGCCTCATCCAGACTAGCAGTTTTAGGAAGAGCTAATTTATTTAAAGCACTATGCACATCTTCAATAGAGTAATCTAAGCTCGCATTAGCAGTTTCTTTTGCACTAAGTAATTGCTCTTCAATTGAATCCTCACAAACAGCTCCTACAATTTCTTCTGAACCTTCAAAACTAAGTAATTCTTTTAAACCCTGATGCATTTCAATTTGCTCAGCTGAAACTTCAATTCTGCCTCTTTTTAATACAAGAACTTCTTTTAAAATATTTTGAGCAACTGGAAGCTCTAATTTAAATCTTTTTGTTAATGCACTTAAATAGGTAGCCTCTTGAACAGATAAAAATCTATCTGAAGATAAGACCTTACAAATTACTTTAAAAATATCAGCAAGCCTAGCACTAGAATCTTTACCCAACGCATTAATAAGCTCCCTACTTTCTCTAAATAAATCAAAATCACCATCATCATTTTCGATAGCTAAACCTAAGTCAGAAACCAGCTCATGCATCTGCATCGCTTCCAATGCAGAAATTGCCTTGCTTCTATCTTCAATACAAAGCTCTCCATCAATGCTCATTGCTCCAACAATTAAATTTGCTATGTGTTTATTTTCAATACTCATAATCTCTATTTATTTAGTCTCATTTTAATATCATTGCTCAATATAGGTTATGCGAGAGCTTATAAATTATGCATACTGTAGAATGAGCATTCTACAAAAAAATATTATTCCCTGCGCGCCAGATTATTCAGTAAATCCTGATTTGAGTCGTAATTATATATAGTGGTTGGGGTTTTTAATCCTGACTCACGCTCAACCCTTCAATTTAGACAACGCACCCTGGTGTTAGAGCTTCCCACCTCTGACACCTTTTTTTTGTACATAAAACGCGGAGAACGCAGAGGCTTACTCTTAGTCTTGGCCTTAGTCTTAAATCTTAATCTTCTCTATTGAGGCGTTAATTTGCTTAAAAAGCTCTCCTAGCTCTAACTTCTCAGCCAACTGAACAGACTGCTCTAATAACGAAACCAATCTCTTAATCTCAAACTTTTTAGTATCCCCAACGATTACCTGCTCAATGGCCTTTTCAACCTCACCCTTAGAAAACCCATCACGCAAAATACTTAAAAACTCTCTTCCATCAATTAAAATCCAATCATTAAGACCAATTTCAGTTTCAAGCTCAAAGCTAGAGATCCTATTTCCTGCTAGAGCCTCTTCTCCATTTAAACGAACCCAAGTACTTACAGAATCACATGTTTCATTTTCAGGATGCCCAGAGTGCCCTTTTACATGTTTAGCAGTAACTTTAAATCCTTTAGATAAATCCAAATAACAATGCCAAAGCCCTTTGTTTTTTACATCTTGCTTACTAGCAGTTTTCCAATTATTTCTTTGCCAGTTATTTATATAAGCTGTTGCACTTTTAAGAACATACTCACTATCACAAACCCAGGTGATGTTTGCCTTTGGTAAACTTAGGCGTAGATAATTAAATCCTATTAAGCCTGCAGTAATCTCAGATTCATTATTTGTTGCTTGCCCTAAAAAAACAGCTAGCCCGACTTTTTCTTCGCCAAACTCAATCACACAAGCTCCTGCAGCAGTTGAGGTCTTTTGCCCACCACCATCAGAATACAAAACTACTTCTTTACTCAACCTTAACTGCCTTCTTGATTAGCTTATTAACTAGAGCTTTTTGAACTTTTTTAGACTTTGCTTTTTTAGAATAATTAAGTGAATTCCGTTTTCTATAAATCATTTTAGGCTTATCAAACATAGAAGTATAATAAATCTCAAAACCCTGGCCTTCTTCAGTTTTTTGATCAAATTCCAAATTAAGAACTAAAGGTTCTGAAGAGAAAAACTTTTTAGGATTCTCAATCTTAGTTGCAACAGGCACAATTAAATTCTTATCATTAATCTCTTCTTTTAAATCAATCTTTAATCTAAAATTTTGCTGTTCAAGCCATCTAAATTTCTTTTTTTCATCCAATAATTCTAATGAAACAAAAAGTCTATCATTTTTAATATCTGCTCTTTGAAGCTCTGCTTTTATTTGATTTGGAACACTTTTAACTTTTTTCACATGGTCAAAGAATAAAAAAGTAGAACCAATTGCTAAAATAGAAAGCGCAAATGAAGCAAAATAGTTTTTATTCAAACTAAATATTGGCTTTTCAGACAAACTTAGAATCAACTTATCATCATTTGATATTCCTAGCTCAGATAAAGACTTATCAGAAAGCAATAAAATAAACGCACCTGATACTGCACAAACAGTAAAAGCAAAAGCAAAACTAGAGATAAAAACTTTAATAACTTCAGGGTAAAACCCTAAACTAGGAGGCAATATTAAAAACACTACTGCTGCTGGAACAACATTTGCAACCCAAATTAGTAATGCGGAATGAAACGTAGTAAAGATATTCCTAGTTCCTAAATTCAAAGACCTAGCAAAACCAAGTTCAAAAGAAGTTTTATTAGTAAAAAGAGATAAATTCTCCATTAAAACTGTTTTCTTATTAAAGAAGTTTTCTTTTTCTCTACCTTTTTCTCCACTCTCCCTCTCCCTGCCTTTTTCTTTATTAGCTTTGTTCTTATTTTTCTTACTATCAAAAGAACATTTTTCAGCTATAATCTCAGCAATACAAAATACTGGAGCCCAAATTAAAAAGACAAAAAAGAGTAATAAAGGTTGCAAATAAAAAGAGATTATTAACACACCCATAATAGAAATATAACAAAGTAAAGTTTTAGGGAGATTAACAAAAGAAGTAGCAGATAAATCAAAAAAATCTATTTCTTTATTTTTAGCTGAATAAAAAGCCACTAAACTAGAAGAAGTAATCAACCAAGAAGAAATTAAGGAAACAGCCACAAATGCAAGAAACATTTCTTGTGGGCTTAGCACTCGACTAAAAGAAGAATAACCAACTAAAGATTCTATTAAGGCAGGAGCTAAAGATAAGAAAAATAAGTTTTTTCTATTTTTATAAGCACACTGTAAGCCCCAATCTAATGCTGAGATAGAATCATTTGTCTTATCATGCTTATTATCAAGATAGCTGTTGTCTTTTTGACTGTCTTCTTGCTTAGGTTTGTCGTTCAAAACTTTTTCATTCATAATCAGCGTATGTATCTAACATTAGATAAAAATAATTCAAATCAATATTATCATATATTGGAAAATGACATTAAATCTCTTGATTTTAATACTTTCTCCTTACAACAAGAGCAATTAGGAGTTTTCACTACTTTCAGCACTCACATAGATAAAGACAAAGAACTCGGCTTTTTCAAATTCAATGAACATCTAAATAGAATTGATGTCGGCGCTAAAGAACTTGGGATCCAGAATAAAGACTTCGACATAAAACAAATTATATTTGAGATCTGCAAAAAACATTACGAGCAATTTAATCAAAGACAAAAAGTAAGAATAATTTTAAGAGCAAATGGGCAGATAGAAATAACAATCGAGCCATACGAAAAAGCTCAGGAGAAAATCCACTTAATATCTTATCAAGCTAAAAGAGAACTTGCCCAAATAAAACACACTAATATTTCAATTTCTCTAAAGGCCAACAAGAAGCTAAAACATAATCAAGAAGCTTTACTAATAGATGAAGATGGAAACGTATTAGAAGGGGCTTGGTCTAATATTTTCATAATAAAGAATAAAAAAATCTTCACACCTAAGAATATTCTTTCAGAAAGCAAGTTCCTAGAAGGGATAACCAGAAAGGCAATTCTTGAATTGTTTCAAGTTGAGCGAATAAAAATGAGAACTGAAGAAGTATTAAATGCCGATGAAATATTCATTAGCAAAAGCACCGCAGGCATAGTTCCCGTAAATAAAATAGACTCATCAACTATTAAGAAACTAGAGGAAACAAATAAATTAATTTGTAAATTTAATAACTTCATACTGGAGAACCTCGAATGCAAATAATGGGGATACTCAACATCACTCCTGATTCTTTTAGCGATGGGGGCAAATACCTAGAAATAAATACTGCTCTTAAAAGAGTAGAGGAACTTAGGAATCAAGGATCTAAGATAATAGACATAGGAGCAGAGTCTACTCGCCCAGGCAGCAATAAAATTGAGCTCAATGAAGAATTAGCAAGAATTACTCCAATAGTTAAAGCAATACTTGAAACAGTCTCTGCTAAAAAATTAACAAATCACCCTATAATCTCAGTTGACACCTACAAAGCTAGCACAGCTGAAAAATGCTTAGAACTTGGTGCAGGAATGATTAACGACATAACTGCACTTAGGTATGATGAAAGAATGCTAAGTGTAGTAAAAGAACATAACGCTCAGATAGTACTAATGTATTCAAAAAAGAAAGAACCTCATGCAGACTTAGAAGAAAGAGAATATAACGACGTAATAAAAGACATTACAGAATTCCTCTCTAAAAGAATTGACTTTGCTCTATCAAAGGGAATTAAAAAAGAAAAAATAATACTAGACCCGGGCATGGGTGCTTTTATAAGCCCAAATCATGAATACTCTTGGCAAGTAGTTAAAGAATTTTCTCGTTTAAAAAAACATTTTTCAGAGTTTAGAACTTTAATTGGAACTTCTAGAAAAGGTTTTGTAAAAAAATCAGATGCTCTTTCAGCATTTACTGCCTGCCACTCAAAAGCTGATATAATTAGGACTCATAATCCGGAAATGACTTTAGAATTTCACAAGGCATTTCAGAAGCTAAATTAGACCCAGTTAAACCAGGCGCTACTAATAGCTCACTGGCAGTTTTGTTAAATTTAGGATGCCTCCAATCAAGAGCAATCTCAGCTAAGGGTTTTAAAACAAAAGTTCTCTTATGCATTTCTTTATGAGGGATACTTAACTCTTTAGTCTCTATAACTAAATCACCTACTGCAACAATATCTAAATCAATTACTCTAGAGTCCCACTTTTCTAATCTTAGCCTTCCTAACTCAGTCTCAATGCCATTAAGGATTTTCAAGACTTCCTTTTCATTCTTATTAGTCTCTAGACTAATAACGCAATTAAGATATTCATTCTGTTTTTGAGCTCCATCCAAAGTAAGGGCTTTGCTTTTATATAAGCTAGATTTTAATAGAATCTTGCCTATTAGCTTTTCAATTAAACTCGCTGCTTTAATGAAATTTTGCTCAATCTGACCAAGATTACCGCCAAATGCTATAAAATACTCTTTCATTTCAAATAGTTAACTCTCATTCTTACCTTGCTATGATCTTGCATTAAATTACTGTAAACTCCCATCAATTAAGATTATGAATACACCAATATTAGACAATTTAGCATCACCAAGTGATTTAAAAAATCTTTCTCAAGAAGACTTAAAATCTCTATGTGAAGAACTAAGAAAAGACTTAATTTCTAGAGTCAATCAAGTTGGCGGCCATTTTGCTTCTAGTCTAGGAGTTGTAGAAATCACAGTTGCCCTACACGCATTATTCGATACTCCAAAAGATAGAATAATTTGGGATGTTGGCCATCAAGCTTACATCCACAAAATACTTACCGGCAGAAGAGAAGATATTTTAAAAGTTAGAAAACTTGGTGGAATAAGTGGCTTCCCTAAACGAGATGAAAGTGACTACGACAGCTTTGGTGTTGCCCATGCAGGAACCAGTATCTCAGCAGCTGCAGGTATGGCTGAAGCAAGTTACCACGACTACAGAGAGAGAGAAGATAGAAAAGTAGTCGCAGTAATAGGCGACGGTGCAATGACTGCAGGAATGGCATTTGAAGCCTTAAATCACACAGGCCAACTCAAAAGAAATTTAATTGTAATTTTAAATGACAACGAAATGTCTATTGCACCAAATGTGGGTGCACTTAGTTGGGCTTTTTCAAAAACAGTTACTGGTAAATACTCTACTATTGCTAGAACACAATTTAAAAACATGGTGGAAAAAGGTTTAATTCCTAAATCCTTATACAGGGCATTAGACAGAGCAGAAGAAGCTGCTCAAGGTTTTTTCTCTACTCCTGCAATGCTTTTCGAATCTTTTGGTTACCGCTATATCGGCCCAGTAGATGGGCATAATCTAGATCAGCTAACCAAAGCCCTTGAAAGAGCAAAGCTACAAGACGGGCCTGTTTTAATTCATGCTTTAACTAAAAAAGGCAAGGGCTACAGTCCTGCTGAGAACGATCCTGTTAAATACCATGCAGTAAAGCCACTTACTTTAATTCAAGATAGCAGTAAAAAAACTACAAAGAAGCCAACAAAAAAGAACAGTCCTGCTGTTCCTACATACACTAAAGTTTTTGGAGAAACTCTTGTTGAGCTTTGTAAAAAAGATAAAAAAATAGTTGGCATCACAGCAGCTATGCCTGATGGAACAGGTTTAAAACAACTTGCCGATGAGCTACCAGATAGATACTTTGATGTTGGCATAGCAGAGCAACACGCAATTACTTTTGCAGCGGGACTTGCTTGTGAGGGCATGAAACCCGTTTGTGCAATTTACTCAACTTTTCTTCAACGTGCTTACGACCAAGTAATTCACGATGTCTGTATTCAAAATCTACCTGTAATTTTTGCAATGGATAGAGCTGGGGTAGTTGGAGCAGATGGGCCAACACATCACGGAGTTTTTGATATTGCTTATCTTAGATCACTACCAAATATGGTTTGCATGGCACCAAAGGATGAAGCTGAACTAAGAGACATGATGCTAACAGCTGTTAATTACGAAAAAGGACCAATATCTTTTAGGTACCCAAGAGGCACAGCTCTAGGAGCCGATATCAATAAAGCTCCTAAAGAGATTGAAATTGGTAAAGCAGAGATTATTAACTCTACTGGTCAAGACATTCTACTTGTAGGAATTGGCAATACGGTTAAACACTGTGAGGACGCAGCTAAAAACTTACTAGCTAACAACATTACTTCAACTGTTCTAAATGCAAGATTCATAAAGCCATTAGATGAAGATTTAATTTCTGAATTAATTCAAAAACACTCTTTAGTTATAACAGTTGAAGACGGCTGCATTCAAGGTGGCTTTGGTAGTGCCGTATCAGAATTAATTACTGATAACTTTCTAAACACTAGACTGATTAGACTTGGCATACCTGATAACTTCGTTGAGCATGGAACCCAACAAGAACTTTATGAGATTTGCGGTTATGACGCTAAAGGTATAACAGACTGCGCTATAAAGCATTTTGAGAAACGCTTGAAAAAAGTTTCTTAACAAATTATTTTAAACTTATTCAATAAAATATAAATCTGGGTAATTATATTTTTTTTCAGCAACAATTAAATTTGTTGCTGGAGGAATTTTTTTGGTTGGCATGAAAGGTTTGATTAGAAATGAATGAGCTAAAGAAAATTCGCAGAATGGCCATAAACTTAGATGATCACTTCCCTGAAGAGTTTGTAATCTCAGAAGAAGTCAAAATCTCAATCAACTTATCGATTATTCATAACTGGGTAAAAATAATAAAGGAGAATCTTCAAGCATTAGCTTACATTGAGGCTAAAAATGATTATTCAAACGCAATTGATGCAGCTTCTCAATATCTGGTAGAACAAGATGCACTAGAGAGAATGCTAGATGAACTCACAAGCGCTCAGAAAAAGAACTTAGACCCTCTAGCGCTAGATAAAATAGCAAGAGCAATCCTAAGTCAGATGGAGACAACTTCAGAAGCAATCAAAAAGATACTCGCAGAGACAGAATTAAAGGCAATTACTGAAATCACTCTCGAGGATATCGATGCAGCGGTTGCTCAAATTCGAATGGGTTTCATTTCACTATACAACCTATACTTTGGTCATTCACTAGAAGCATTCGAATATCATGATATAAATGAGATATGGCAAACTAAGGTAAAGCCACAAATAAGATTAATTGAGGAGTTCATCATAGCACAGTTCAAAAAGCCTAAATACGAGCTGTCGTTAGAACAAAAAGCAATAAACGATTTAGCCTTAGAGCTATACGAGTCTTTTCTTACTGACACGAATGCTCGAAATTTCGATCAAGATAAGATTCGAAGCCTTTCCCTAAAAATAGAAAGAGCTTCAAAAGAGAGAGGTCAAACTAAAAATGAGTTAGAAAAAACCCGAATACACCAGGAGATTCTTAAAGCAAGTTCACACTTAAAAGGTCTAAAAAAAGAATTCAATCGACAAAGTAATATCAGGTATAGACGATTTCGCTCAAACGTTATTAGATTTCTAGGATTAACCAATTAAGGATTTCAATAAATAAATGTTTTAATAATTCCTCCAGTTCATCAAAAAACTATTGAAGAGACACTACAGAGAAGATTCTATCAAAGTCCTGAAAGTCAAAAATATCTTTTCAAAAACACAAAAAAAAGCTTTGATTACAATTCATAATCAAAGCTTAAATAGAATTAGACCAAAATAATTTCTTATCTAATTGCCTGCAATGGTCTAGTATTTAACAATTGTCCATTAACTGCTGAACTAGAGTTCAATCCCAGAGTCTGGCCATTTACACTCATTGCAAAAACCGATCCTGTTGAAGGTCTATAAACAACCAAGTCAGTATTATCATTGCTAATCATTCTTACAGGAATTGGCAAATCACCAGGGAGTCCCCATTGAACTGCTCTAAAGTTTCCTCCTGAGAGCCACATATACCAGTCTCCGTTTGATGGTCTAAATACAACATTATCAACCATACCATCGCCATCAAAGTCTCCTACCACTGGAATATCTCCTGTAACACCCCATTGAATATCAGGCATTCTAACTGAAGTTCTTCCATTCGTAGCTTTCCATACATAATTAGAATCAACTGTTGCTGGGTCGGTAATCCCGTCGCCGTTATAATCAGCTGGAACTAACTGGTCTCCTCTTTGACCAACATTAAAAACTCTAAGGCCTTGTTGATTTGATAAAAGGATAAACCATGTCCCATTTCTAAATACCCCAATATCATCATAACCATCTCCGTTATAATCACCTGTTACTGGCACATCAGTATGAGAGCCCCAATTTATAACTTCATGGCTCCTAGCAGCATAGTTAATCTGCCATACTCCATTAATATAAGTGACTCTATCTAAAAGCCCATCGGCATCATAGTCACCATTAAAGATATAAGTATTAGAAGAAGCAGTCATTGAAGATATTCGAGCACCTGATTGAGAAAAATCAATCATTCTTCTTGAAGCTCCATTATAAACAAATGCTGATTCCAAACCTGAACTTCTTGCTGATAATCCAGAGCCATTAGTTTTTCTTAAAGCAAAGTTTGAAGCAAGCACTGAAGGAGGAGTTCCACTAAGCTCACTAAATTCTATCGTTGAAACGCTTTGCCTGTCATCACTAAGGATATAGTATCTTTTCTCTGCCTCTCTCCAAAGAGCTAAGTTCTCTCTTCCATCACCGTTAACATCTAAAAGCACTGGCACATCAAAAGGCGCACCAAATTGAGCAATTAAACCTGAAGTATCAAACCATTCACCAGTAGAAGATCTATAGATAATTTGCCTACAAGTATCCCCACCATTTATATATCCAGCTAAAGCCGTATCACCTGAATCTTGTCCAAAAGATAAGGTAGAATCACCACCATCAAAACTAATCCAAGCACCTCTTTGGTTATATAAAATAATATCATCACGACCATTTCCATTTAAGTCACATGGCTCAACAGGAACATAGCCACTTTCACCTATTGAAATTTCTAACTCTTGGCCACTATCAGAAAGATAAGTAAAAGTTCTTAAAGCAGGTCTAAAAATCCCTAGATTACTCCTTGAACCACCATCAAAGTTTCCAACAACAGGAATTGCATCTTCTGTTCCTAAATTAAGTTGTTGGATTCTGTTATTAGAACTATTTCTAACATTCCAAGCTTGATTATTTGAACTATAAACTGCTAGGTCTTTAAGGCCATCACCGTCGTAATCTAAACTAAAAGGAATATCCCCTACTACCCCTAACTGCTTAGTATATTGATTTCCTAATACATCTTTTGTAACCATAGTTCCATTAAATGCTGTATATACTGCAGCCTCTGCAAAACCATCATTATTAGTATCCCCCCTAACTACTCTAGAATTAGGATCTCGATTAGGAATATCGTTATTGGTATCGTTATTAGTATCGCTGTTACTATCAATTACTTCTATACTAAAAGAAGTGCTTGCTGTTAAATTACCTGGGTCACTAATAGTAAGAAAAATTTCATAAAGACCTGCTTGATTAGAGTCAGGAGTCCATGTAAATGTTCCATTATCTTCCCTAATCGATGCACCAGCTGGCAAAGTGCCATTAGCTAAACGAGCAATATAAGTTAATGCTTCACCTTCTGGATCAACCCCTCCGATTGAAACAACTAAGGTCTGTCCTTCTCTAACAGATCTACTACCAGGATTAGTAATTCTTGGAGATTGATTTGTTACTTCTCCCCCTCCTGTTACTCTTATTCTAACTGACTCAAAGTCATTTAACCTACCATCAGTTGCAGTAAAGGTTACGAAAAAATCTCTAAAAGAAGAGCCACTTGGAACTGTTCCTACTGGAGCATTGAAAGAATAATTTCTACCAGATAGGTTTCCAAAGCTAAGATTAGTTGCTGAATAACTAACAGCATCACCATCTCTGTCAGTAGCTAAAATGCTAAAATTCAATGCTTGACCTTCTTGAACCGTTCTAGCTCCAATTGGAGATAAGACAGGAGCATTATTTGTAGGCACAGGAACTGGTGTTGGCGCTGGCGTTGGTGCTGGCGTTGGAACCGGTGTTGGTGCTGGTGCCCCATCACTAGCTAAACAAGTAGCGCGATTATCAACTATATTAGCTATCGAACTTACACTTTGGCTTGAAAAAGTATCAGCATTTGGAACTAAACTTGGGCACATAATATAACTATCACCACCATTACAACTATCATGAGAAGATCCTAAGTTATGTCCAATTTCATGAGCAGTTAACACTACATCAAAATGAGAAAGATTTAAGTTTTGAGAAAGACCATACCTAAATGACGAACATACAGCAGAGACATAAGCAACACCTACTACACCACCATCTAAATCTCTTCCTGTAAATAAATGTGCTAAATCATAATTAACTCTACTTGCAAAATTACTACTCCAGTAATTTGCGAACTCTGATAGCAAACTGCTAGAGGCAGTACGAGTATAAGGATCAGAAGGAGTAGTCCAAACATTTTGGAACACTACACTTATTGTTAAATTTAACTGAGCCCTGTATATTGCATCAATCCCATTTAGCACTGAAAGAATTTTAGCATTTGCTGCACCAGTACTTCCGCTTTGCTGAAAGTATTCATAATCAGCTTCAGTAGCTAATTCAATAGTTCTTAAAACTCCAGCATTTGAAGTTTCTGGAGCATCAGAGTTTAATAAATCACTAGCATCAAAAGACAAAGAAGCATGCTCATGCGGAGAACCACATTCAGAAATCATATCGTCAACATCTTCTTCAGTAAGATTACTGACCAAATAACCTTCTACTGCTTTTTCTAATCTATAAAGCTTATTATTTGATAAATAGTATCCATCTAAATAGGCATTACCATTACCTTCATCAATTAATGTAATACGATAGAAGTCTCCTGCTTTAGAATCTTGTTCTCTCCCTTCAAATAAAATTACTTCAGTTTCATCTTCAAGAGTAACTCTTCTACTAGAAAGCATGCTCTTATAGTTCTCAGAACGAAGTTCAATCTGCTCTAATTCAACTACCTTATCACCATCAACTGTAGGCAAAATAATTTCAGGATTACTTAGTCTTAATAATTGATTGGAATTTTTTAAAGAAGATATTAAACTGTCTTCAACATCGATACTAAAACTATTCTCAGCTAATGATAATGCTGGAAAAACAACAAATAAAAGAAAAAATAACCTTTTCATAAAATCCCCTAAATAACCCTTTAACAACGCCTAAAAAACTACCCCGAAACAATCCCTCTTGAAGGGATATAAGTATGAATCGACTTAGTTAAAGATTAACTTTAGTAAAACTTAAAGTTATATGAACTTAGGGCACTAAGGGCATGTAGGGTGCAGAGGTAGAGGTTTTTATCAATATTCATAATAAGTAGAGACACTTACACACATCTCTACTGTATGATTAACTGATATTTTTTTGAGCTTAATTTAGAGCTTAATTTTGAAGAATTATTTCAACTCTTCTATTTAACTGTCTACCAGCTTTGGATTTATTACTTGCTATTGGCTTTTGTGAGCCATGCTCATAAAAGCGTATCTGATCTGAAGATAATCCGTGACTAATTAAAAAAGCAACTACTGTTTTAGCTCTAGCTAATGCTAAGCGAGTATTTAGATTTTCGCTTCCTGCATCATCAGTATGCCCATGAACTTCAACTATACCAAAAGCTGTTTGCTTTAATTTTTTAGCCAAAGCTTCTAATCTCAATGCCGAGCCTAACCTAATCGATGCCTTTCTTGGGTCAAATTGAATAGTTTCAAGAACTCCTTTAGCACCTAAGCCACTTTTCATATCAAGAGAATCTTGCAAGCCGAGTAAGCCTCGTTGATTAACAGAAGTCTTTACTTTTAGCGCCTCAATATCTCTTTGGTGTTTTAACTGAGCTCCTTCAGTAACATCTAATCCTATTCCAGACATTATTCCACTAACGGCACCAATCCCTGCTCCAATACCTGCTCCATTAGAAGGATTACTAACTTGATTACCAACTACCGCTCCAGCACCAGCACCCCAAGCTGCTCCAAGTATTGCACCTGCTGCAGTTTTATCTGGGCCAGAAACTGGTGAGCATGAAGTAAGCAAAAAAGCAGTTATTAAAAAAGCCGAGGAAAGAAGAGTCGATATAGTTAATTTCATAGTAAGTTTAAATTATATGATTTGTAGGGAAATAGAAAACAGTATTACAAGGAGAATTATAAAAAAGAGTTATTATGTATTATTTTGGGGACTTAATAAATTACGTATAAAAAATATGCCTATAAAAACATACAGTGGAAAATCTCCTAAATAAGAATATAAAGTTCTTAAATTTAATAGCTTAACCTTATCTACTAAAACATTGCTTGTGAAAATTTCTAATTTTTTTACAGTCTTACCAAAGGGGTTAACAATAGCTGTATAACCAGTATTAGTTGCCCGCAAAAAATATCTTCTCGATTCTATCGCTCTAAATGCCGCTAATAAATGATGTTGCTGAGAAGCCTGGGTGTGCCCATACCAAGCATCGTTAGTTAAGTTAATTAATAAATTAGCACCATTTTTAACTGCAAGTCTTGTCATGCTAGGGACTAAATCTTCATAACAAATTAAGACAAAAGATTTTATCTCAGAAAAATTTATAGTTTTCTCAAGCTCTCCCTTACTAAAGTCTCCAACCATTGGAAACCAGGTTTTAATTTTAGGGTAAAGATCTGAAAAAGGTAAGTACTCCCCAAATGGCATTAAAACTTTTTTATAATAACGCCCTTTAATTTCACCATTTGGCTCAACAGCTACTGCTGTATTATATTTCTTAATTGAATAGTTTTGTAAAAACTCAGGATTTGCAAGTTCAGGATTATTATTTACAAAAGTTTGCATTTCTTTTTGCCCTCTTCTGGAAAAACCCAAAGTTCCAAATAGCAAAGGGGCTTTTAATTCCTTATGAAAGCCCAGTCCAAGTTCCTCAATATTACTTAGCTGTTCAGGAACCC
Organism: uncultured Bdellovibrionales bacterium; assembly: GCA_964408435.1. Classification (GTDB taxonomy): domain Bacteria; phylum Bdellovibrionota_C; class UBA2361; order SZUA-149; family CAYOZL01; genus CAYOZL01. Next base: position 22,173 of record CAYOZL010000011.1, read on the forward strand.
AAGCAGAAACTACAGACTCTGGCCAAACTATTAGATCCGTTTCTAAAAACTTACTTAACTCTAAATAACTATTTAAATTAGCATCAAAATACTTCTGCTTACCTTTTTCCTTAATGCTGAGATTTCCCTGCACTAAGGCGACTACAGCTTCTTTAGCTTGAACTAATTCTTTAGAAATTCTCCTATTCTCAAAAAAACCTAATATAAAGACTAAGAGAACAAGGATAAAAGCAGGTTGTATTATCTTCTTAAACTTAACTGCATCAACTAAGCTTGAAGCGAACCAAACCAAAAGCCCACTAAGTGGAATAACTCCAAGCACAGAAGCTAGAGCAGAAATTTCTGGAATAACAATTAAACTATGTCCAATCTCCCAAGGAAAAAGTTTTGGCCAAATAATACTCGCACTCATCCAAGCAATCGCTACCTGCCCGCCAATTTTCTTATAGAAAAAAGCTGCTAAAAGAAACTGAAGAGCTGCAGTTGTGCAAAAAAGCATGAAGACTAAGAAAGCTAAAAAAAGATTTAAGCCGCCAAATACTTTTACAGTGCTAAATAGCCAATAAAAAGCAACAGCATGAAAAACAAAACCAGATAAGAATGAGCCAAGATAAATTTTCTCACTCTTTGTTAAGGCTAGTTTAAAACAAACTGCACTTAAAACAAAAAGCAATAGGCACAAATAGGTCTCAGGAAACAATGCTCCGATTCCTAAAAAAAGACCTGAAAGAAGAAAAAAAAGCATTAACTAAGAAAACTCATAGGCATGCTACTTAAAAGGATTAATGTACTTAGCACTAGAACCTAACTTACTCTCAATCCATAAGAGCCTATTATACTTCTCTATTCTTTCCCCTCTACACATAGAGCCAGTTTTAATTTGGCCTGCATTAGTCGCCACTGCTAAATCACTAATAGTAGTATCTCCAGTCTCTCCTGACCTATGAGATATAACATTTGTATAACCTGCAGCACTTGCAGTCTCTATTGAAGAAAGCGTCTCACTTAAAGATCCAATTTGATTAAGCTTCACTAAAACTGAGTTAGCTATCCCTTCATTAATACCGCGGTTAATCCTATCTACATTAGTAACAAATAAATCATCTCCTACTAACTGCACCTTATCTCCAATTGCAGTAGTAAGTTTTTTCCAACCATCCCAATCATTTTCATCTAGTGCGTCTTCAATACTTACTAATGGGTACTTATTAATCCAAGAAGAATAAAGCTCAACCATTTGCTCTGAATTAAGCTTCTCACCTGAAGATTTTTTAAAGAAATATTTATTCTCAGACTTATCAAAAAATTCACTTGAAGCTACATCTAATGCAAGTGAAACTTCTTGGCCTAACTTGTATCCTGCTTTTTCAATTGCTTTTTGCAAATAATCAAAAGCTAAATCAGTAGATTCAAAACTTGGAGCGTATCCACCTTCATCGCCTACTCCTGTGTTATATCCATCTGTAGATAAAAGTGAGCCAAGTGCGTGAAAGATTTCTGCACTTATTCTAACAGCGTCAGAAAAAGTATCCGCCCCGTGAGGCACAAGCATAAACTCTTGAACGTCTAAACTATTATTCGCATGAGCGCCGCCATTAATTACGTTAACTAAAGGAACTGGCAAATTTTTTCCCGCTCCTAAGTACTCAAATAATTCTATTTTTTTTGATTTCGCTGCTACATGAGCAACTGCTAAACTAACACCTAAAATAGCATTAGCTCCGATATTACTTTTATTCTTCGTCCCATCTAGCTCTAACATTTTCTTATCAACTAAAGCTTGGTCACTAGCATCTTGCCCGATTAGAATTTCATTTAGTTTTGTATTTACATTTTTAACAGCATTTAATACGCCCTTACCTCTGTATTTAGTTTTATCTTCATCTCTTAGCTCTACTGCTTCGAACTCTCCTGTTGAAGCCCCAGAAGGCACACTTGCATAGGAGACATTACCATCCTCTAATTCCGCTCGCACAGAGATAGTAGGATTACCTCTCGAGTCTAAAATTTGGACTGCTTGTAAAGACTTAATAATACTAGGCATATACGTTCTCCATACTATATAATGTATTTTCGTGTTAAATACTTCGTGTTAATAAGTAATAAATTCAAGTAAAAAACTCAAATGTTTCAAAGACTAATCGCAATTACATTAATATCAATTAGTTTAATCATTTTATTTACCACTTTTATAGGCAAGAATGGTTACAAAGATTTAAACTTAATAACTACCGAAGTAAAAAAACTAGAACAAGAAAACCGCAAGCTAAACTCTGAGATAGCTACACTTAAAAATAAACTAACTGGCATTACCCAAAGTGATATGGAACTTGAGAAGAAATCAAGAGAATCTTTAGGTTTATCTAGGCCAGATGAAATAGTATACATTTTAGGCAACGAATAAAAACAAGTGAGCAAAAGAAGCGAGTAAAAAATGAGCAAACCAAAAGATATCGGATCTATATTAGATAGAACTCTTAGCTCTTATCGAATTAAAAACAAGTTAACAAACTTAGACATATTTCTTAACTGGGAAGAAGTAGTAGGCCTTGAGCTTGCAAATGCTTGTAAGCCAATTAAAATTTCAAAACAAAGAACTTTAGTAATTCAAGCTAAAAACTCTAGCTGGGCACAAGAAATAAACTTAACAAAAGATCAACTTTTAGAGAAATTTTCTAAAACTAAATCCATCATAGAAGATATTAAAATTATTACTGGTAGTCCCAATTTAAAATAAGAGGCTTAAAATAAAAAGACTAAATAAAAACGGATAAAGAACAAATGAGTGTACTAAAAGAATTTAAAGAAAAAAATGCAATTCATGATTGCTCTAACTTTGATGAACTTTCTAAATATTTAGAAGAAAATGAAATCTGTTTCTACTGTGGTTTCGACCCTACTGCTGATAGCCTACACGTAGGAAGCTTGCTACCACTTATTATGATGAGAAAACTTCAACTAAAAGGCCACTTTCCTATCATTCTAATTGGAACAGCCACAGGCATGATCGGGGATCCTTCAGGAAAATCAGAAGAAAGAGTTCTCCTTACACAAGAAACTGTTCATAAAAATGCAGAGCAAATAAGCAAACAAGTTGGCAAAATAGTTGACTTGGGTGACGCAAAAATAATGAGCAATCATGCTTGGATTGAAAAAATTAAAATGACTGACTTCCTAAGAGACCTTGGGAAACATTTTAGTGTAAATTCCATGATTGCAAAAGAATCAGTTAAAGAAAGACTAAATAATAGAGAGCAAGGCATTAGTTTTACTGAATTTAGTTATATGCTTTTACAAGCTTATGATTTTTACTGGCTAAATCAAAACCACGATTGTCAATTACAAATCGGTGGTTCAGACCAATGGGGTAACATCACCGCAGGTCTAGACTTAATCAGAAGAAAACAAAGCGAACTAAAGCAAAACGACGAAAAGAAAGAAGAACTCCCAGCTTTCGGCTTTACTTTCCCACTTTTGAAAACAGCCAGCGGAACTAAGTTTGGAAAAACTGAGGCTGGGGCAATTTGGCTAGATAAAAATAAAACTTCGGCATATAACTTTTACCAATTTTGGCTAAATACAAATGACGATGATTTAGAAGACTTTTTTAATTTATTTAGTTTCAAAGAAAAAGAAGAAATTACAGACATTCTAGCAATGCATAAAAAAAACCCGGAGAAAAGAATTGCACAAAAAGAACTAGCGCAAGAACTAACAAAACTACTACACGGAGAAGAAGAAACACTTTCTGCAGTTAGTGCAAGTGACGTCTTATTTAATAAAAACATTAAAGAAGCCTCAAGTAGTGACTTAATGGTGATTTTCAAAGATGTTCCTCACGTTTCAATTAAAAAATCCGAACTAAGTAGCTTGCAAGAAATACTAGTTAAAGCGGAAGCAGCTAAGAGCAACAGCGAAGCTAGAAGAAAAGTAGAGGCTGGTTCAATTTATTTAAATGATGAAAAACAAAGTGACTTTAAAAAAGAAATTACCCCAGATGAATTCATTGAAGGGAAGGTCTTAATTATAAGAAGTGGTAAAAAGAATTACTACTTAGTAAAATTAAAATAAGCTAAGCAAAATAAAAAACTATTAAAAACTAATCAAATAACAGATATATGAAAAAAACAGTTCTACTAACAGTTATTGTAATATTAACTCTAGCAAGCAAAGCAATAGCTGAGCTTAGGCCTGAAAATGTTTTAATCTTAGCAAACTCTAACTCGGAACAAAGTCTGCAAGTGGCAAGGACATATCAAAAACTTCGAGCTATCCCGGAAAAAAATTTAATTTCACTCAAATTACAAGAGCATGAAAGAATTCGCAGAGAAGATTTTGAAAAAACTTTATTAGAGCCCTTAAAAAAAGAAATCATTAAAAGAGATTTAGTTAAGCAAATCAAAGTAATCACAACTATCTACGGCGTGCCTCTTCATGTACTTCAACCTGAGATTGGACCAGAACAAAAAGAAATTGGAGTACTTGCTAACGAAAGAAGAGCTCAGGCTAAAATTAATATCGAAGAAAATGTAAAAAAAATTCAAAAAATAGCTAGAGAAGAACAAAATGGTTTTATAGAAATTCCAGAGAATAAGCTTCCTAACGAACTACAAAATTTGCTTAAAAGAGCGAATAAAGGACTAAAGAATTACAAAGGAGAAGAACTAAAAAAAACCCAACTTACTCTTGCTAGCTCATTACAAGAATTAGGTGGTCATGCAATTCTTACTAAAATTTTAAAACCTAATGAAGACCCGAGTAAAAAAGCAAAATCCGAAGCTGAACTACAAAAGCTCAAACAAGAAATACAAGCAAATGTTGTAAAAATGAGAGAACTAGGAAGAAGTAATAAAAAATCTGATGTCACATTACTATTTAATTTAACAAAAAAAACACTAGGCTCTCTAGGCATTCTTAGTGTTACAGATAAAATTAACTCTAGAAGTATACAAAAAGAAGCAGATGCTAGCCTTGATAGTGAGCTAAGTTTAATTTGGTGGGGAGAGAACTCTTTTCCGCTGGGCAAATGGCTTAGCAATCCTTTAAATCACAAAGTCCTCTCAAAAGAAATACTAAAGAAAATGGGTAAAAAAATAATAATGGTTAGCAGAATTGATGCACCCGATGCATGGCAAGCTATTAGAATAATAAAAGATAGCATTAAAGCCGAAAAAGAAGGTTTAAACGGCAAGGCGTATATAGACACTAGAAAACTTGGCCAAGAAACGGTGCTAGGAATATTTGATGGAGAATTAAAAGATTTAGGCTGGTATTTAAGAGAAAAAACTAACTACAAAGTTAAGTTAGATATTTTTCCTGAACTAATTAAAAAAGCGCATGATGTGGCATTATACGCCGGCTGGTATTCCGTCAGAAATTTTCAAGGGGACTTTAAATTAAACCCAGGTTCAATTGCCTGGCATGTTGCCTCTGCAGAAGCTGTAAGCCTTAGAGATCCAGAGGAGAAAGGTTGGTGCAAGAATCTCATAGACAGAGGAGCAAGCGTTACAATTGGAGCAGTTGGTGAGCCATACCTTGCTGCATTTCCAAGACCAAAAGAATTTTTTGGCTTTTTGTTAACTGGTAAATATACTTTAGTAGAAGCGTATTTCTTAACTAAAAGATATCTAAGCTGGAAATTAGTTTTAATTGGGGATCCGCTTTATAAACCTTTTAAAGTTAATAGCGATATTAAATTATCTGATTTTGGGATTACTAATACTCTAAAGCCTTCTGAGTTTTACTAACCTAGCAGAATTTTTCTTAAACCTTAGCCTTGGTCCTAGTCTTGGTCTAAATATCTCTTCTATAAATTAGTTTTATACCTCTTCAGAAAAAAAATAAGACCAAGGGAAAGAAATAAGACAAAGATTTTTTGACTAAGACTAAGACCAGGATTAAGACTAAGATATATGCTACAAAAAACTAATGTTAGACCCTAGAAACCTCAGTCCTCAAATATTTATCGATAATGCTAAAGAATACGGGATTAGCCCTTACAACTCTAGAGCCTTACTAAGTGAGATTGTTGGGAATAACAATTTAATACCTAGTTCTTGGCAGAAGAAAGAATTGGTTTCTAAAGCTATATCAGAACAAACTGCTGAACTTCCAAGCTTAGAGTTAGTTGAAGTTGTAAAATCTGAGTTAGACGGTTTTCAAAAGCTCCTATTTAAAACTCATGACAACTTATACATTGAAACTGTAATCATCCCCTTGCTTAAAGAAAACTGTGTTAGCATTTGTCTATCTTCTCAAGTTGGTTGCGTGATGGCATGTGATTTTTGTGCAACTGCTAAAATGAAAAATAGAAGAAATTTAAAATCTTGGGAGATTATTAATCAAATGCAACAAGCAAGAGAGCTTGTTAACAAACAAGGGGATAAAGTTACTGGGGCAGTTTTTATGGGCATGGGGGAGCCTTTTTTAAACTATAATAATGTGATGATAGCAGCTGAACATTTCTGTTTCCCTTCACTAAATGCGATTAGCTCAAAAGCAATCACTATTAGCACTGTAGGTCTAGTCCAGGAAATCGATCGCTTCACAAATGAAAAAAGACCTTTTAGACTTTCAATTAGTATTGGTTCGGCGTTTGACGAAAAAAGAAAAAAACTTGTTCCTGTAGCAGCAAAAACTCCAATTAAAAAAGTAATAGAAGCTGCCTCAAAACATGCCAAAGCAAGAAAAGATAGAGTCATGATTGCATATGTATGTATTTCAAATGAAAACGTTTTTGAAGAAGATGCAAAAGAATTAGCAAAAATTATAAAAGACACACCTGTAAGATTAGATTTAATTGATGTAACTGATACTAGTGGTAAATATAAAAAACCAAGTGAAGAAGAAATTAAACAGTTTAGAGATTGGCTTAATTTCTATTTAAAACAACCCGTGGCAAGGAGATATTCTGGCGGTGCTGATATTAATGCAGCTTGTGGGACTCTCGCTGGCAGAGAATAACTTAATTAGGAAAACAAGTAGTCAAACAAGTCTCATGCACACAAGCAACAGTGCAAGCTGTATGACCTGGCCTAGATTTCTTACCGCATCTTTTAGAGCATCTAGATTTTGAGAATTTCTTACACTTTCCACAATCTCTTTTTGTAGGATTAGTTTCCTCAGTGTAATTCCTTAAAAGTGAGCATCTATTTTCACATTGCAACTTAGAACATTTTTCTTTGCACAAGTAAGGATCTTCAGTATTTAAACAACGAGTATTACAAACTCCTTCTAACTTCACTTTTAAACAAGCTTTGCAAGAACCGCCAGCAGAACCTGATGTTTTAGAAGATCCTGTATGACTATTAGCTTTTGCATCATAACTAGCTGCACAAAATTTTTTAACACAATTATCTACACAGTTTGGAAAAGAATACTTAGTTTCTGATTCACATTTTTTTTCACATTCTACGCGATAACTCTGCTTGCACTGATCTTGTGCTAAAACAGAGTTATTGAATACTAGACTAGATAAAAATAAACTAACGCCAAGAAGGAGGAAGATTTTTTTCAATTTCAACATTATCAAATTCATTACTTTTTCTTGGCCCATGCTCTTTTGCCCAATTAGCCATTTTCTCTAAGCCTTCAGAAAGAGAAAATGTTTTATTCTCAGGAAAAAACTTCTTAACTTTTTCATGACTAGAATAAGCGTGAACAACTTCATTCCTAGCTTCTAAATGATTTAACTTAGGCTCTACTTCAAAAACCTTACAAACCTCACTTGCTAAATCATTTACTGAATATGGAATATCCGCTCCGACATTAAAGACCTCTCCATATGTTTCTTTATTATCCACACATGAAGAGATAACTCCCGAAATCTCTTTTATATAACTAAATGCTCTTGTTTGTTCCCCGTCGCCAAACACAGTCAATGACTTACCTTGCATAATTTGATTCATGAAGATGCCAATTACATTTCTATATTTATCACCTATGTTTTGAAACTCACCGTATACATTATGTGGTCTAAAAATTACATAATCCAAACCAAACATTTCATGAGAGCATTTAAGTTCTTGCTCAACTGCGTATTTAGAAATTCCATATGAATCTTCTGGTTGAGGAATCATATCTTCTTTCATTGGTAATTGCCCTGCGCCGTATACTGCAATAGAAGAAGTGAAAACAAAACACTTTACATTATTATTTACAGAAGCATTAATTAAATTAATACTGCCAATTAAATTGTTATTATAATTAAACCTTTTAATGAAATGGCTTAAGCCCTCTGCAGCATAAGCTGCTAAATGATAAACATAATCAAACTTTTTCTCTGCAAAAAGATTATCTACTAACTCATGGTCTAAGATACTTCCTTTTACAAATTCAACACCTTCAGGAATATTATCTTCAAACCCTCCACTTAAATCATCTAGAACAACAACCTCATGCCCCATCTCTTGCAGTTCTCTAACCACATGAGCTCCAATGAAACCCGCACCACCTGTAACTAAACTTTTTGCTTTAAATTTATTCTGAGCCATATACTGCCTATTTGATAGATCTTATTAACTCAATTGATAGCCATATTATTCTTTTTTTGCAATATACCCATCACAATATAATTTTAGTTTAAAACTTTGATGGGTATATTTGCCGAGCGCAGCGGGCAACAGATATGCTAATCATAATAATAACTGTCAAAACCACAATGGTTTTGTCAATTTTTCATGATGGGTATATATTGTACCCCCTGCGCTCGGCAACATGCTAATCTAGTTAAATGAATTACTAAATTGTAAAACTAATCATGATTAGCATATAAATAGTAAATGAAAAAAATCGCAATAATTGCAGGCACTAGACCAGAAGTAATAAAAACAGCTCCTGTTTTTCTAAAGGGACTAACAAGTAGAAAGTTCGAATTTATCTCAGTTAATGCTGGTCAACATTTAGAAATGTCTAAACAAGCATTTGAAACTTTCTCTATTATTCCAGATATAGAATTAAACTTAATGCAAGAAAACCAAAGCTTAGTAGATTTTTTTAAAACTGCAGTTGAAGCTTTGGATAATCTATTTAAAAAAGAAAAATTCGATGGAATCGTTGTTCAAGGAGATACCACTACTTGTTTTGCGGCAAGCTTAGCAGCATTTTACAATCAAATTCCTATAGCTCATCTAGAAGCTGGCTTAAGAACTCATGACAAGTTCTCTCCTTACCCTGAAGAGATAAATCGAAAACTAACTACAAATTTAGCAGATATTCATTTTTGCCCAACTACCTTATCTGAGCAAAACTTAAAAAAAGAAGGGATTGTTAAAAATGTTTTTACCGTAGGGAACTCCGTAGTTGATGCAGTAAAGCTAGTTAAAGAAAAGATAGATCAAAACAAGCTAGAGATTAACAAAAATCTATTAGCACTTACTAAGACTTTTAATTCATTAATATTCGTAACTAGTCACAGAAGAGAAAACTTTAACGAACCTTTAAAAAATTTATGCAAAGCACTGCTTAAAATTAGGGATTTAAATCCTAAAACTGCAATCATTCTACCTGTTCATCCAAACCCAAAGGTTAAAGACTTAATCAACTCCACACTAGATAAACAACAAAGAATTTTCCTCCTTCCACCTCTGGATTATCCATCAACAATATACTTACTAGAAAAATCTAAATTAATTATTACTGATTCTGGTGGAATTCAAGAAGAAGCGCCATACTTTGGCACTCCTGTATTAGTTACTAGAGAGTCTACTGAAAGGCCTGAAGCTTTAGATGAAAGCTTTTCTAAAATATGCCCACTTAACAACCCAGATGAATTAATAAAAAATGTTGGAATTATTTTAGCACTAGAAAAAAGATTAGATTCTAAACTCTCTCCATTTGGAATGGGAGATACCTCCGAAAAAGTAATTAGAATCTTAGAAGAACTTTGGTGAGATAACGACAATGGATATCCCAAAGAATATCACAATGGGACTTTATTAATAATTTCGTTAATACAATCACTAACTTCTCTACCTTCTGTATTAATTATAATCTCTGGATTTTCTGGAACCTCATAAACATCATCGACGCCAGTAAAAGACTTAATTACACCTTCTCTAGCTTTTTTATACATTCCTTTCACATCTCTTTTCTCACAGACCTCTAAAGGTGTGCTAACATGTATTTCATGAAACTCTTCGCATTGCTCTCTAGCGAAATTTCTCGACTCCTTATAAGGAGAGACAAAAGAAGCAACTACAATAATATTATTTCTCTCTAAGATTGTGCTTAACAAAGTCATCTGTCTAATATGAAGATTTCTGAATTCTTTAGTAAAGCCTAGGCTAGGATAAAACTTTCTTACAACATCACCATCGAGATGCTCCACTTTCAAATTTTTACCTCTTAATTCCTCTACAAGACTTAAAGCTAAAGTCGTTTTTCCAGAACAAGGAAGACCTGTAAACCACAATACCATGTGATGGATATATAATAATTAAAGTGCGAAAGAAAGAATAAGGAAGAACGAAGCTAAAACCATGCCTGCACTAATCGAGGCTATAGTAAGAATATCTGCTAATTCATTTAAAAATGATTTTCTAATGTATTTTCGCTTCATATTAACGTTATGCTGTCAATAAAAAAGATGTTTCACTTAATTAGCTTAGTGATACACTTTTCCATAAAAAGCGCATAACTCTTATGTAAAGCTTAATTAAATAAGCATATTGGTTTTTATAAGGATAAAACACGTGGACAAAGGATTTATACTATTCTCTTTAGCTTTCTTACTAGGAGCTATTTTCTTTTTTAAAACTAATGCTTTAATTTCTTTAGTTTGCCTATTAATATTTATGGGCTGTGCTTATTCTAAGGGCCTTCTAGGATAAACCACTTTTCTACCACTGTCTTTGTTCAATTGCCCCGGCTAAATGCTTAAAGCTAACTGCTTTAAAATCTTTTGGACTTATTAATACACCCAAGACATCAAATCTATGTTTTCTATCAGTAATTCTTTTTTGTTTTAAATAAATATTTGCCAAAGTTGCTAACTTTAACTTCTTTCTCCTATCAATATTATCTAATAGGTATTTTTCAGCAGTTAGAGAATAAATCCTAGCTTTAACCTCTACAAAAACTAACTCATTGTTATCAATCAGAATTAAATCAATCTCTCCAACTCGACATTTCCAATTCCTAGCGAATAACTTATAGCCCTTAGCTTTTAAATACTTAGTAGCAAGCTTTTCACCTAGCTTCCCTACCTCTAAATGCGAAACTCTTTTAATCACATAGACTAATCGCAAAAAATTAAAAAATGTTTACTCTTATTCCAACTCTTATCCTCCGTGTCTCATAATTTCCTCTGAGAACTCTGTGCGTGGAATACCTCCTTGACTCCAGAAAAGGTAACCCGATGTATTTTACAAGGCCCATGTTTCTTAACTAACTCTTTATGCTCCTTAGTCGGATAACCCATATGCTTTGCAAAGCGATACTGCGGAAATTGCTTATCGTATTTTCGCATAATCTTATCTCTGCTCACTTTAGCTAAAATAGACGCCGCACTTATACATACTAATTTACTATCTCCTTTAATAATAAATTCTGAGCGAAAATTCTTGCCTAAATCCATATTCCCATCAACTAAAAAAACAGCATTAGGATATTTTTCTAAAATCTTACTCGCTGCTATTTGCATAGCTTTAAGAGTTGCTTGTCGAATATTTATTTTATCAACTTGTTTTGAGCTTAAATTTACAACTTCATAGGCTAAGCTATTTTGTTTAATTTCACTAAAAAGTTTTTCTCTTTGTAGACTTGATAACTTTTTAGAATCTTGGATTTTATTATTATGATAATCTGGATTTAGAATCACTGCTGAGACAGTTACCGGCCCAGCTAATGGTCCTCTTCCTGCTTCATCAATCCCAGCTACTACTAATCTTTTTTCCATTACTGAGTCTATCTTGCATTATTAATCATTAATGAGTAAAGAAATGCTTTACTAATAGCAATTACCTATAATTATCGTGTCTAAAATAGATCAAAAAGAAGTTAAACAAATTGCAAAGCTTGCTGGTATTGAAGTCAGTGATGATGAGCTTATAGAATTTACTAAAGATTTAGATTCTATTCTTGAATACATAGAAGTCTTAAGTGAAGCAGATGTTGAAAAAGTAGAAACAACTTCACATGTTCACGGTATTGATAATGCTTTTAGAGATGACATAACTAAAGAGTCTTTACCAAGTGAAGAAGTTCTAGAACTTTCTCCTAGCTCATCTGGAACTAGTTATAAAGTTCCTAGAATTATTAATTAAGTAAGATTAGATATGCTTAGAAATCTAAATTTAGAAGAAACAAGACAAGGTCTAATATCTAAAGACTTCTCTGTTAAAGAACTAGTAACAGAGTATTTATCTTGGATTAAAAAAAGTAATGAAAAGTATAATAGCTTTATTACAATTAGCGAAGAATACGCTTTAGAAAAAGCGGAACAAATCAAAGTAGACGAAAACTCTCATCCGCTTGCTGGTATTCCTATAGCAGTAAAAGACATGATCATTACTAAAGGGATTGAAACTACTTGTGCTTCAAAAATACTTAAAGGATTCATACCTCCTTATCAGTCCACTGTAATATCAAAACTAGAAGATGCTGGAGCTATAATACTAGGCAAGACTAACTTAGATGAATTTGCTATGGGCTCAACTAATGAGAATTCTGCATTTGGTCCTGCCCTAAACCCTTGGGATACAAACAGAGTAGCTGGTGGTTCAAGTGGTGGATCTGCTGTAGCAGTATGTGCTGGACAAGCTCCTATTTCTCTAGGAACTGAAACTGGAGGTTCGGTAAGACAACCAGCTGCACTGACAGGAACTCTAGGCTTAAAGCCTACTTATGGAAGAATTAGTAGATACGGTGTTGTTGCATACGCCTCGTCTTGCGACCAAGTTGGACCATTTGCAAGAAGTGCTCACGATCTAGCAGTTACTATGCAAACCATTAGTGGCTATGATGAAAACGACTCTACTTCTATGGACATAGAAACTCCTAACTACTTAGAGCAAATTAAAAATACTCCTGACTTAAAAGGTAAAACAGTAGGAATACCAAGTAGTTTTTTCTCTGACAGTTTTAGTGGAGGCAGTCTAAATCCAGAAATAGAAAAATCTTTTCAACAAAGCATTAAGACCTTAGAGAAGCTAGGAGCAAAAGTAATAGACATTGAGCTTCCTAGTTTAAAATATGCAATTAGTGCTTACTATGTTCTAGCTTGCGCTGAAGCATCATCAAACCTTTCAAGATACGATGGAGTTCGTTACGGACAAAGAACAACAAAAGCTTCGAACCTTAAAGAAATGTATGAAAAAACTAGAGCAGAAGGTTTTGGGCCTGAAGTAAAAAGAAGAATCATGATGGGAACTTTTGCATTAGCATCAGGTTACTACGATGCCTACTATTTAAAAGCTCAAAAGGTAAGAACCTTAATAATTAATGATTTTAAAGCTGCATTTGAAAAATGTAATTTAATAGCTACTCCTACATCACCTAGCACAGCGTTTAAAGTTGGAGAAAAAATGACTTCTCCTGTTGAAATGTTTCTTGCAGATATTTTTACTGTTCCTGCTAACCTAACTGGCATTCCTGCAATTTCAATTCCTTCTGGCTTAAGTTCAGAAAATCTACCAATTGGCTTTCAGTTGCACGCAGATGTTTTTAAAGAAGGAGAGCTTTTATCTACTGCAAATTTATTTCTCAAAGAACAGCCTTTTGAGGATTTAATTTCTAGAGGAGGCTTATAATGAGTTACGATGTAGTTATTGGCCTAGAAGTTCATGCTCAACTTCTTACAGAAACAAAAATATTTGCAAGCTCAAGTGCTAGCATTAATGAGAGCCCAAATGCACACATTGACCCGGTAACACTTGGCATGCCAGGAAGTCTTCCAGTGTTAAATAAAAGAGTAGTTGAATACGCAATAAAAGCAGGGCTAGCTACAAACTGCGAAATTGAGAAAAAAAGCATCTTTGCAAGAAAACATTACTTCTACCCTGACTTACCTAAAGGATATCAAATTTCACAATACGAATTACCAATTTGCACGAATGGAAATTTAAGCATTAAGGTTAATGACACTGAGAAGAAAATAAGGCTAAATAGAATTCACTTAGAAGAAGATGCAGGAAAAAGCATTCATAGCACTAATGAACCATTCTCATTAGTTGATTTAAACAGAGCAGGAGTTCCTCTAATTGAGATGGTAACTGAACCTGATCTTAGCTCTGCAGAAGAAGCAATTGCTTTTTTAAAACAACTTAGACAAATAGTTTGTCATTTAGGAATATGTGACGGGAACATGGATCAAGGGAGCTTTCGTTGCGATGCAAACATTTCTCTAAAACCAGCTGGGCAAAAAGAGCTCGGAGTAAAAGTTGAAATAAAAAACATTAACTCTTTTAGATTTGTAGAAAGAGCAATTGATTACGAAATATCAAGACAAAAAATACTACTTGAGCAAGATGAAGAAATAGTTCAAGAAACAAGACTTTGGGATGAGCAAAAAAGCGTTACTCGCTCAATGCGCTCAAAAGAAGAAGCAGAAGACTACCGCTACTTCCCTGACCCAGACCTACTACCATTAATAGTAGATGAAGACTGGATAGATAAAATTAAATCTACATTACCTGAGCTACCTTATGAAATCCTAAATCGATTTCAAAACACATATTCACTAGACTTAGATACAGCGACTTTACTTTCTGAAGAAAAGTACACTGCTGACTACTTTGACCAAGCAGTAGCAGCTCACAACAATGCAAAATCAATTGCTAGTTGGGTTTGCAATGAATTATTTGGAAAACTAAATAAAGAGAATATTGAATTTATTGACTGTCCAGTTAGTCCAGAAAATTTAGCAAAACTAGTTAAACTAGTAGATGAAGATTTAATCTCAGGAAAAATTGCCAAAACTGTTTTTGAAGAAATGTTCTCCAGTGGAGAAGACCCAGAGAAAATAGTTGAAGAAAAAGGATTAAAGCAAATTACTGATACTAATTTCTTAAAAGACTTAGTTAAATCAGTGCTAGATTCCAATCCAGAACAAGTTGCTGAATACAAGTCTGGGAAGCAAAAAGTTTTTGGATTTTTTGTTGGAAAAGTAATGAAAGAGACTCAAGGCAAGGCGAATCCTGCTGAAGTAAACACCCTTTTAAAGGAAATGCTTAAGGGCTAAGCTTCTCTTACAAATTTCTCCTGTACCTACGTCCTCCTTTGTGCTACCTTTTCACTCATGAAATATTTAGCGCTAATCATCTCACTCACACTACTTGCTAGCTGTAGCGGACACTCACAACCCTATCAGAGAGCGAGCTTACAAAGAGAAACAGATGTACTCGGTAATGAACTTAAAGAAACAGACATCTTAAGTCCTCAATATACTAGAGACCTAATAACTGGAGCTCAACAAGCTCCAAACGCTCAAGTAGCCAAACAACAAATCAACACTCAACTAGGAAAGTGGTTTTACGGCCATGGCTTTGGAAGAAGCGCGCTAAACATTGGCACAATTGTTGTATTTCCACCTTATGCATTATATCTTTTAGGAAATGCTGGAATAGAATTAGCTGGGTATGACCCCTTATATATTACTAATGTCTTTCCTGAAGAACCAAGAAAAGGAATTTTAGACCTATACGATGGAATTACTTCAATACCTGGTAGAGTAAATGCTACTATTGCTGATAAGAATTTTGTAGATACTCCGTCTGTAAAGAGAACTGTAAATAAACCCGCATATGAACAAAGAGCTCAAAATAGCTATAGTCGCTAAGCCCGGACACGAACAAGCAAAAGATTTAGTTAATCAATTAGTAAAATTCATACAAGATCAAAGTCTTGAAATAGTCTTAGATAAAGACACAGCATCTTTAATAGGTGCTACAGATAAATCCAAAAACATAAAAATCGATCGCAGAAGAAATATTACAAAAATCTCCGATATCGCAATTATACTTGGTGGAGATGGCACTCTGATAAGTGTTTGTAGACACCCATCAAAAAACTCTCCTAGAATTATTGGAGTTAACTTAGGAACTCTTGGCTTTTTAACAGAAATTTCTATAGATGAGCTTCAAGACACCTTAGTAAAAACAATAAACGATAAAGTTAAGCTTGAAGAAAGAAAGCTATTAGAAACTTGCATCTTAAAAGCTGGTGAAGAAAAAGTAACAACTTACGCCATTAATGATGTTGTGATTTCAAAAGAAACAATTGCAAGAATTTTTCCAACTAAAATTTATATTGATAACCACTATGCTGCGAACTTAAAAGGAGATGGAGTAATTGTCTCTAGCCCTTCTGGATCAACTGCTTATTCACTTGCAGCAGGTGGAACTATTGTGCACCCTGGAGTTTCCGCGATGCTAATTACACCGATTTGTCCACACTCTCTTACAAGCAGACCACTTGTAGTTCCGGGGGGAGCAAAAATTGATTTAGAAATTGGTCAAGCCGATGAAGTTAAGAGCTTTCTTACTGTCGATGGACAAGAAGGTTACCCACTAGTTTCTGGAGATAAAATAAGTGTTAAAACTAGCGAGTTTGCAGTTAGATTTGTTAAATCTGAGAATAAATCCTACTATGACATTCTAAGTAGTAAACTTAAGTGGGCTTCGATGTAATGCTTTCTTTTCTTAAAATAAAAAACCTCGCCATCATAGAGCAATCAGAAATTGAATTCTGTAATGGGCTTAACATCATCACAGGTGAGACTGGCGCAGGAAAATCAATTATTCTTAAATCAATCGGGCTACTAAGTGGCAAAAGAGCTTCAACTGACTTAGTTAGAAAAGGCTGTGAAAGCAGCAGCATTGAAGGCATTTTCGAAATTGAAAAAGACTTAATTCAAACTATAAAACAAAGTAGTGATGAACTAGACTCACTAATAGATAATTGTGAAGAAGATAGCAGTGAAATTATTATTAGAAGACAAATTGATAAGTCTGGAAAAAATAAAATATTCATAAATGGAAGCTTAACTACTCTTAGTTCACTACAAATCTTAAGCTCTTTTATTATTGATATTACCGGTCAGCATCAACAACAATCATTAGTTAATACTAATATTCAAAGAGAACTTGTTGATAATTATGGAATTAAAGAAAAGATAATTAGTAAAAAGAATATCGAAGATGTTGCATCTGCTTATAAAAATTATCTTGAAGCCAATAGAGAGCTAGAAAATTTAAAACAAAATCTTGAATCAAATAGCTTAGAGTTCTTAAGTGAGCAGTGCAAAGAACTTGAAGATGCTAATTTAAAGCTAAACGAGAAAGAAGAAGTAAGTGAGATTAACTCTAAATTTAAAAACTTAGAGAGCTTAAGTCTCAAAATTAATTCAGCTCTTGAGCTTTTAAATAAAAGTGAAAACATTCAAAATGCTATATACGAAATTGAAGATGCTAAGAAATACGACGAGGCACTTAATAAAATTGATGAAAAACTAGTAAATGCAAACGCAGGTATCAACGATGCTATTTTAGAGCTAGAAACCTACCAAGCTAGTTTAAACATCGAGCCTGAGACCTTAGAAAATGCTAGAGCAAGACTATCTGAGATTTCCTACTTAGAAAGAAAATACAGAAAACCAATAGAGCAGTTAATTGATTTTACTTTAGAACTTAAAAAACAAATTAAAGAGCTAGAAGAATCTGATTGGGCAATTAAGCAATTAGAGAAAAAACTTAAAGAGGCAAAAGAAGATTTAAATAAAAAAGAAAAAGTTCTAAGTGAGAAAAGAGTTAAATCTGCAAAAAAACTAGGTCTAGAAGTAGATAAAGAATTAAAAGCCTTAGGTATGCCAGGTGCTAAATTTAAGATAGAAATTGAAAGCAAAGAATCTAGCATTATAGGCGCTGATCATATTAATTTTCTTATTGCTGCAAATAAAGGAGAAGGTTTCAGACTACTTTCTAAAGTTGCATCAGGTGGAGAACTTTCTAGAGTCTTATTAATACTTAAAGGAATTAATAAAGATAGTGAGTCTAATATTACTCAAATATTTGATGAAATAGATACAGGCATTGGAGGAGAGGTTGCTGGACTTGTAGCTAAACGCTTAAAGAAACTATCTAATAAAAATCAAATCATAATCATCACTCATTCTGCTCAAATTGCATCATACGCAAACTTACATTTACATGTTGAAAAGAAAGAGATTAAAGACAGAACTTCATCTAATATTAAAAAGCTAAATAAAGAGCAAAGAGTTCAAAACTTAGCTGTAATGTTAGCAGGTAGTAGAAATTCTAAAAGCGTGATTTCTACAGCGCACGAACTTCTTAAAAACAGTCATAACTAAATAGAGCCTAAGCTCTTAAAAACACAGCAATTTTGTAGTTTTTACACATTTACGCTATAAATTGGTGCGTAAATTATTATATGAGATTGTATTTAGGGACTGTTAATAAACAAGATACTTTTATGAAAATACTAGAAAAAATTAATAAAAAAAGAGTCAAATCAGAAAGACTTAAAAACCTATTAATAAGCACACTATCTTTGTCGACTATTTGTTCTCTAGCTATCACCTCTAGCTTTATTTTTACACCTGATAAACAAACCATAAGTCAACAAATAGCTAATTCCGCAAATATTCCAACAAATAATCTTTCCACTAAGATTAAAATTTCTGATGAACTAGCTAGAATCCATAAATATGAAGACACTCTTAAATCTAAGCATAAAGCTTTATTGAATATTCTAAGCAGCATTGATGCAATTGATGTTGTAAAGCCTGAACCTTTTGCAATTGGCGGAGAACCTGATCCGATATCAAAAAAATTAGAAAAGCAAGCTAGCTTAATCAAAGAACTTCCAATCGGTACCCCATTAATAGGAGAGATATCTTCTAACTATGGATATAGAATTTCACCATTTACTAAAAAAAAGACTATGCACACAGGCATAGATATAAAGAACAGAGAACATTCAAATGTTCAATCTACAGCTGATGGAACTGTAAGCTTTGCAGGAGTAAAAGGAGGCTATGGAAATTTAGTTGAAATCGATCATGGTAAAAATTTAAAAACTCTTTATGCTCATTTATCAAAGATAAAAGTTAAAGAAGGACAAAAAGTTTGCAGAGATCAGATCATTGGATTAGTTGGTAGTACCGGAAGAAGCACCGGCCCGCATCTACACTACGAAGTAAGAAAATTTAATATTCATCAAAACCCTAAAAACTTTATAGATGCAGCAAATCTCTTAAAGCTTGCTGTTGATTCCTAGTTGTTTTAAATTAATGTATGGCAAATCCATATAAAAGATTTGATAATAACGAGTTAACCCTTAGAGACAGCCTAGCACTAGATAGAACCATCCTTGCAAACGAAAGAACATTTCTAGCTTACATCAGAACGTCTATTGCTATCTTAGTTGGTGGTGCTTCTATTATTCATTTTTATGAATCTGAATATTTGTACTACACAGGAGCTGCAGTTTTATTTGCTGGAGTATTGAGTTTCTTTATTGGGGTTAGGAGTTACTTAAGGGGCAAGAGTCACTTGGCTACTTTGGCCGATAACACTTTAGAGTAATCCAGCTCCCTCTTAATCTTAGTCCTAATCTTGGTCTTTTTCTTGGTCTTAGTCTAAAAAAAATTAAGAATTAAAAAAAACAGGATTAGGATTAAGACTAGGACAAAGATTAAAACTAAGAATTGAAGATTCGATAGTCTAGGACGCTATAAGTTAACCACGCCCTCATAACTAAACTCTGCAGGTCCCG
This sequence comes from uncultured Bdellovibrionales bacterium, assembly GCA_964408435.1. Lineage (GTDB taxonomy): Bacteria > Bdellovibrionota_C > UBA2361 > SZUA-149 > CAYOZL01 > CAYOZL01. The sequence goes on from CAYOZL010000011.1 coordinate 41,904, forward strand.
TTTTATAAACACAACCATCTCCAGACCATTCAAGTTCCAAAGATCCACCCAAAAGATTAATCTTAACTTTCTTATCAGCCAGGTCATTCAAACTAGCAGCCACACAAACTGCCGCAGCCCCAGTTCCACAAGCTAAAGTCTCTCCACTACCTCTTTCCCAAACCCTCATTTCAAGTTCAGTTCTACTTATTACTTTAATAAATTCAACATTAACTCTATTAGGGAAAACCGGGTGAACTTCTATTTTTGGACCAATTTCAAGAACATGCTTATCAGTAATCTCATCTACAAAAAAGATTGCATGAGGATTACCCATCGACACGCATGTCATATTTCCAGAAAATCCATCTATTTCAAATGAGTGAGAAATGCACTGCTCAGTATCAACTACTACAGGGATCTTACTAGAAGTAAGCTCAGGCTTACCCATATTCACTCTAACTGTTGAGACTTTCCCATCACTTACACCACTTAAATCAACACCGAGCTCAAGAATCATTTTCCCCGCAGGCGTTTCTATAGAAATCTCTTTTTTATCTGTAATACCTTTTTCAAATAGATATTTCCCCACACATCTAATCGCATTTCCACACATCTCCGCCTCACTACCATCAGCATTATGCATCTGCATTCTATAATCTGCAGAATCTGATGGCTTAATAAGAACTATTCCATCAGCTCCAATACCAAAGTTACGATTACTTAACTTAATTGCATTCTCTTTAGGATTAGGGAACGAGTTATCAAGGCAATTAAAAAAGATATAATCATTGCCAATCCCATGCATTTTTGAAAATTTCCATTCCATTTGTGGAAGATATCATGTTTTTAAATAAATGAATATATTTCAAGAATTTCTTAATCCTAGTCTTAATCTTGGTCTTAGTCTAAAAAGGACCAAGACTAAGACCAAGATTAAGACTAGGATATTTACCTATTATCTACATCCTTACTTTAACCTAAAAGAACTCCCCATATCCCCTAAATTCTCTTAATCTATAGGCATGCTCTCGATTAAAAAATTATTTGGATTTACCTCCGCCCTCTCAGCTGTGCCTAAAGACTCTATAACTAGAAAACAACTGGTTAATGCATACAAATCAATGTTTATCGCGAGACTAGTGGATGAAAAATCTGAGGTTCTCTACAAGCAAAACAAAGCACATTTCCAAATTTCTTGTTCTGGTCACGAGGCTATTCAAGTGGCGATGGCTAATGCAATGAAACCATCTCATGACTGGGCATATCCGTATTACAGAGATTTAGCTTTTTGCACTGCTTGGGGCATGAGTGCAAAAGAGCACTTCTTAGCTATTTTAAATAAATCTTCAGACCCGAATTCTGGCGGAAGACAAATGCCTAATCACTACGGACATAAAGAGCTAAACATTGTTTCTCAAAGCTCTCCTACTGGAACTCAATATCTGCAATCTGTTGGGGCAGCTATTGCCTGTAGGAGAGAAGACAAGAATGCAATTGTCTATACATCCTCAGGAGAAGGAACTACGGCGCAGGGTGATTATCACGAAGCTTTAAACTGGGCTGCAAGAGAAAAACTTCCTGTAATATTTCTAGTGCAGGATAATAAGCTTGCAATTTCAACACATATCTCAGAGCAAATTGCAGGAGGCAGTGTTGCAAAATTCTCTGCAGGTTATGAAGGCTTAGACATAGTAGAAGTTGATGGGCTTGATTATGCTAGATCATTTAAAGTTGCAAAAGATGCTGTTAGTAGAGCTAGGAATGGAGATGGCCCTAGTTTAATAGTTGCAGATGTTGTTAGATTAAAAAGTCATTCAATTTCTGATAACCATGCTAAATACAGAACAGAGCAAGAGCTTGAAGAAAATAAAAGCAAAGATCCTCTCTTAAAAATAGAAAAAGAGCTCACAGAAATAATTAGCCTTGATGAAGTTAATAAGATTAAAGCAGAGCTTAAAGAGCAAGTAGAACAAGCATCTAATTGGGCAGAAGAGCAAGCAGACCCTGCTCCAGCTACTTTCGATTTTCATGTTTACATGGAAGAGCCAGAAGAATTAAAACAAGAAAAAACATTTAAAAGTAAATCTAATGAAGCAATATTTATGGTTGATGCTCTAAACCAAGCATTAGATGAGGAAATGAGCCTAAACCCTAAAATGCTAATTTACGGGCAAGATGTTGCAAAAGGAAAAGGCGGGGTCTTCACGGTTACTTCTAACCTAAGTAAAAAACATGGGCTAGATAGATGTTTTAATTCTCCACTTGCAGAAGCTAGCATTGTAGGAACAGCAATTGGTTTATCAACACTAGGTTACAAACCAGTAGTTGAAATTCAATTTGGCGATTACATCTGGACTGCAATGATGCAAATTAGAAACGAGCTTTCAATGATGCACTACCGTTCTAATGGAAGTTTTTCATGCCCTGCAATTATTCGTGTTGCTGTAGGAGGATATATTCATGGCTCGCTTTATCATTCACAAAATATAGAAGCTACATTTGCACATTTTCCAGGTCTTAAAGTTGTTCTACCTTCTAATTCTAGAGATGCAAAAGCTTTACTAAAAACTGCAATTAGAGGGAACAACCCAGTGTTGTTTTTAGAGCATAAAGGTTTATACAGACAGGTATATGCAAAATCCGTAGTAGGAGACGAGGACTACACAATTCCTATTGGCAAAGCTAAAGTCGTTAGAGAAGGAACTGATGCAACTATTGTTACCTGGGGCGCATTGGTAAATAAATCTTTAGTTGTAGCTAATGAACTGGAGAAAACAGGCGTAAAAATAGAGGTAATAGACTTAAGAACAATGCTACCTCTTGATTATGAAACAATTAAAACTAGCTTAGAAAAGACCTCTAGACTTTTAATCGCACATGAAGATGTTAATTTTATGGGGCTAGGATCTGAGATTTCAGCGCAAATAGCTGAGAAATCTTTTGAACTCCTAGATGCCCCAATAAAAAGAGTTGGAGGGGCATTCACACCAGTTCCTCATGCTCAAAGTTTAGAAAAGAATGTTCTTCCACAAAATCAGGATATTAAAGACGCTTTAATAGAGTTGTTAGAATATTAGCACCCTGGTTACCTTAGAAAATTTGGCAATATAGACTATTTTAAATTACTGCGTTACCTGATAGATTACAGCTGATTATTAACTATTTTTGATTAAAAAAGTACAAAATTATGGCAACCGAGATGCTAATGCCCCAAATGGGTGAGTCAATTGCAGAAGCGACAATTTTAAAATGGATTAAAACTGAAGGCGATGTAGTTGAAAAAGATGAAACTATTCTAGAGATTTCTACTGATAAAGTAGATTCAGAAATCCCAGCACCTGCATCTGGTAAAATAATAAAAATAGTTGCACAAGAAGGTGACACTGTTGCAGTAAAAAGTGTAATCGCTGTGATCGGTGAAGAAGGCGAAAGTGCTGAAGTTGCAGCTGAAGCTACTGTTGAGACAAGTTCAACTGCAAGTAATGAAACTTCAAGTAGTAATGATAATAACTATGACTCAAGTGAAAAATTTCTTTCACCATTAGTTAAAAGTATCGCTTCACAAAACAATATCAGTTTAGCTGAAATTTCAAGTCTTTCTGGTAGTGGAACAAATGGCAGACTTACTAAAGAAGATATTATTAACTACATCGAGAATAAAAACTCTTCTCAAAGTTCTTCTTCTGCCCAAGCTCCTACTCAACATGTAGCTAAGCAAGAAGTAAAAGCACCTGCTCCTAAACTTAACTACGACCCATCAGGAGTTACAATTGAACCTTTTGATAATATGAGAAGACTAATCGCTGATCATATGGTGCGTTCAAAAGCTACAAGTCCTCATGTTTACTCTATGGCAGAAATAGATGTTACAAATATAGCAAAGTGGAGAAAGCAAGTTCAAGAAAGCTTTATTCAAAGGCATGGTTTTAAACTTAGCTTTACGCCATTTTTCTTAGAAGCAGTTATTAAAGCCCTAGAAGCATATCCTAAAATCAATGCAAGCGTTGATGGCAATAACTTAGTTCTAAAAAGAGATATCAACTTAGGTTGCGCTGTTGCCTTAGGCAAAGAAGGTTTAGATGGACTAATAGTTCCAGTAATTAAAAATGCTGGTTCCCTAAATTTAGCTGGCATTGCTAAAGGCTTAACAGATATCGCAAAGAAGGCTCGAAATAAAAAATTAAAGCCTGATGACATCCAAGGTGGAACCTTTACTGTTACTAACGCTGGAGTTTTTGGAAACATACTAGGTTTACCAATTATTAATCAGCCTCAGTTAGGAATACTAAGTCTAGGTGCGATCAAGAAAAGACCAGTAGTAGTAAATGATGCAATAGCAGTTAGAAGTATGATTATGATAACTCTAGCATATGATCATAGAGTAGTTGACGGTGCACTAGCAGGACATTTCCTGAAGTTCATCACTACTTACTTAGAAAACTGGAACATGGAACGCACAGTATAAAAAGCTAATTTGATTATTGATATAACAGCTCCCTCTTTAGAAAAGTTTGACTTAGGGGGAGTGTTATATCATGCAAACTACTTTCACCTCTTTGAACAAACTAGAGAAAAGTTTTTAGAGCTTTCAAATCTACCCTACCCGGAACTAGTTAAAGAAAATTCCCATCTAGCAATTGTTAAAGCTGAGATAGATTACCTAAAGCCAATATTTTACGGCGATAAAATAGAGATAGACTTAACTTGCTCAAAAATAAAAAAAACTAACTTCTGGTTTCATTACAAAATAACTCGCAGTAGCAAAATAATTACAACTGCTAGCAGCAAAATGGTGTTTGTGAAAAACTTAGTCCCAAGAAGAATACCTGAAAAGCTAAGCATTGCTCTTGAAAAAATCACTAGAGAAGAAAACGAAGAAAATACAGCTGAGGTAGCCTAAATTGCTTAGCAAATCTAAATTATTAGTCTCTAGCTTACTCGATAAGACTAAGCTCAACGAACTAGCGCAAAATAGCTGGAGAGTTCTAACCTATCATAGAGTAATTAACCCTCTACAATCAAAACTCCATTTACAAGCAGGTATGTATGTACGCCCTGAAACATTTAGAATGCATATTAAATACCTTTCTAAAAATGCAAATGTAATTCCAATTGACGAGCTAGCAACATTACTAAGAGAAGGTAAAAAAATACCTAAAAAAACAATTTCTATTACCTTTGATGATGGTTGGGAGGATAACTACACAGAAGCTTACCCTATTCTTAAAGAATTCTTAACACCTGCAACTATTTTCATCCCTACTAGCTACATTTCAAGTAGCAAAATGTTTTGGACCGATAAGCTTTCAGTTTTGGCTCAATTATTTAAAGAACAAAATGCATTATTTGAAAAAATTTGCGAAAACGAAGAAATTAATCTCGCCTTAGAAAAACTACTCAGCAACGATCTAGACCAAGATTTTGATAAAGAGTTTGAAAACAGCATTTTAGTTCTAAAAAAATTCAAACTAGAAAAAAGACTTGAGATACTAAACACCTTAATACATTTTTTAAATTTCGACCCTGAAATGTTAATTCCACCCCAATACATAACCTGGCAACAAGTATTAGAGATGAGTAAAAACAATATTATTTTTGGAAGCCATAGCCACATGCACTATGAACTAGGCTCTCTTGATGCAGAATCAATTAAAGAAGATGTAAACCAATCTTATAAAGTATTAAAAGAGAGATTAGGAGATAACTACTCTAAAGTATTTTGCTACCCCGAAGGCTCTAAAAGCGAAATATCTCAAAAAGCATTATCAGAAATTGGGATTGAAGAAATACTTAGCGTGCATTGGGAAGGATATATTAAAGCTAAACCATCAACCATTGGAAGAGTTGGCATACATCAAGACATCTCTAGCAAAGTAGATTTATTGAAAAATAGAATTTGGCTAAATAAACTTTTCTAATTTCGATGATTTAGGCTAAATTAGCTTTGTGAAAAATTTAAGACTTACTGCTAATTTCATTAAAGAAAAAGCTAAAGCTAAAAAACTATTTAACTCTAAAAATTTCGACCGGCTTAGAGACGAAGCAATAGAAAAAGGCTCACTTCCATATAAAATCTTAAAATACAAAAGAGTAGTAGCTCCTGAAAAAACTCCAATGCCTTTATCTCCAACTTCTTATGTTCATCCTGAGAACTTCGAGAAGCAAATAGAATACTTAACTAAAAAAGCAAGCGTAATAAGCCTAGACCAACTAATAGATCTAATAGAAAAAAATAAAAAAATACCAGAACGAACCGTTGTCATAACTTTTGATTACGGACATATGGATAGCTATCTTTATGCCTTCCCTGTTCTTTTAAAAAATCAGCTTCATGCCACTTTTTTTATATCTTCAGGCTATATTGAAAGTGACGTATTTTTATATAACGATCGACTAATATTAAGTTTAATTAATGTTAGAAATCAAAATAAACTATTACCCGAATACGACTTCTTACCTGAAGACATGAGAGAAGATGCAAAAAAAATATCTCCTCAAGGAGAAGTTACAGAGGAGTTAATAAATTTCATAACAGCAGGAATGTCTCTAGCGAACTCAACTGAAAGACTTATGCTTATGAGAAACATTGCTAACTTTAAAGACACCCCAGAACTATTAGAGTATGAGGATTTTATGCGCTGGGAAGACTTAGCGCATCTTCAAAGTGTTGGATACTCAATTGCTAACATGGGTCACTTTAGTATTTCTAGCCCTGATATTGATGAAGAAAGTTTTAAATATGATTTAGGCTACTCAATTAAAGAATATGAAAAAAATAAAATTAAGCTCTCTGCTCCTTTTTGTTTACCAGATAGAGCAATTAGAATGAACACATACAAAGCACTTAGTGAGCTAAATTGCAGATATGTATTAAACGAAATATTTTATCCAGAACCAAGATTTCAAACTAAAACTCCTATGATACTTTCAAGAAAAACTATTTCACAAGCTAACTCAAGTTCAATTGAATTTTTCGCTTGTCACTTATGGGACATCAACCTAGATGAATAACACTAATGATTGAAGACGTTGTTAGAAAAGAAGCTAATAGATTTACTGATTTCTGGAATCAAGTCTTTTTTGATTACCCACAACTTAAATTAGATCGCACCTGGCCCAGTGTTGGAATTATAGACAAAATCTTATTTCCATTAAGAACAAAAGAAAGCTTTAACCTTACTGATTATGATTTCATAAAAGGAGCAGCAGCTTATATAGGAATAATTGCTCATAATAATTGGTCAAGATACGACAATGTTAAGTGCGACCTAAAACTAACTGGAGATAATGTTAAAGACTTTGTTTTACTTGCTCAGGATAAAGAAGATGAAATTGCCATATACCTTTGTAAATCTTTAGAAAATATTTTAAAAGGATCTAATAAGGAAGTTAATTTTTTTGCAAAAGATAAAAGATTCTTCACTTATAATGAAAACCTCCTTAGTCCTTGCTCAATGGGAATAGTTAGTGGTCTGTCTAATTTAGTTTCTGGAAAATGGAGCAAATACAGCATTAAAGAATTTGAAAAAAACCTAGTTACAGCTGCAAGCGTTTTAGCTGAATCTAGTGCTGAATTCTATAGCAATCAACACTCAGGTGAAGCTCAAGGAAGTGATAAAAATCTATACTTCCCTAACCTTTTAATTCCACCTGCTGGCTCCAATGAACCTCATCGTTTATCTAGAGCTTGCGTTTCTCTTGCTAATTACATTACGCTTAGCAAGCTTAACAAACCACAAACAAAGGCTTTATTAAAAAATCTTTGCTTTAACCCAGACTCAACTATTTCTAATGCAGCATTACTTGTTAGCTGCTGCCTGCATGAATACAGTTCACCTAACTGGCTCTATGCTATTTCTAATTCTTTAGGCATGAGCTTAACTCTACTAAGACCAAGCTTAAGCATTATTAGAGAATCATTTGAACAAAAAGACTTTGCCGATCAAAGTCTTCCT
>CAYOZL010000012.1:0-49594 GCA_964408435.1 uncultured Bdellovibrionales bacterium
TGGCATTTCAAAGACGACTATCAATGCTTCAAAGTAAAAGACTACAATGACTTTCTACCAGATAATAATCTAACTGATGCAAACAACCCTTCAGTTGCTTATCCAAATGCAACTAACCCAGGAAAAGACTACCTAGCAGACATGTACTACGGACCAAGCGTAGATCCAGACACCAGAGATCCAATTACGTACACTGGCCCAGAACCCCTAAACACTATGATCTCTAGTATTGCAGAAGCAATTACCTTTCTTAAAACAACCCCAATCCCTGGAGATGAAATTTCTGTAATCGGTTTTGATGGCAGTGCAGCAATAGACATTAGAACTCTCGGCCCATTTTCAATCGACCCAGCTTCTGAAGATCCAAACGGTAATACTTTTCAGGAACTAGAAGATTTAAGCAACCTAGCAGCCGCAGACCCTACTCACCCTAGACATTTACAACACAAAGAAGCTCGCTTTAGAGACCATATGTTCTTCCCAAGAATTACAACTGATACTCTAGATTTATCAAAAAATGTTCCTGAAGCCCTAAAAAGAGCAAGAGAAATTATTGTCTCTGGAGGCACTGAAACTAGCCATAGCACTGTAGTATTAGTCTCTGATGGAATTACAAATTGTTTTGATGACCCCTCTAATACAAGCCCAGACTACCCAGAAAGAATTTGCTCTAACTCCTACCCGGGTTTCCAAAACTCTATAGACCAAGTAAGACAAGAAATAGAAGAAGAATACATTCCAAATAATATTAAATTCAACTTCATCCAAATCGGAAAACGATCAGCTCCTCACATCCTACAAAGAGTAAACGATACCGATGGAGACGGATCACCAGATTCATGCTTTACAGAAGACGATGCAAAAAAAGAAGAACCACCACTAGCAATGCAAAACAACATCCTAGACGTACCACCAGGAAGCACCATAGAACAAGAATACTCAAAAATCACATACGGCGAACTAAAATTCCCAGAAGCAACCTCACTAACCGAATTCACAGAAGCAACCGGAGGCAAATACCTCCCAATTAGAAGCTGCTGCTCCATAGACCCCACCGACCCCACCACATGCGAAGACGTAACCCAAGACATAGAAGACGAATGCGCCGCCTCCTCCGCAAACCACGGCGACCCAATAGAAGGCACTTACTCCGACGAAAGAGGCCGAATCACCTGCAACCCAACCTCCGACAACCCCCGCACCCAAATGCAAAACGCAATAAGAGAAATCTTCAACATCGACCCCTACCTAATAGTAGACTAACCCCCACTAATATACTGGTGACAGTCAAATCCCAGAACCGTCCCAGATCCCCCCATTCTAGAACCGTCCCCAAACCACACGATCTAGAACCGTCCCCAATACCCCTATTCTGGGACGGTTCTAGAATGTAAGCGCAATTTAATTTACGCTCCTCTCAGGACCAGCTCCTTTCGCTCCTTTCATGATTAATAATTTAATAGTTAGGAAACATATATTTGATTTTAGCGATTAGTATCTTGTTAATTTAATAAAGGAGAAAAAATGGAAATAAATAAACCAATAAAAGAAATTAGATTAGGAGCTATTAAAGCAGCTATTTGGAAAAATGAGAAAGAAGGTAAAGCAAAGCACAATGTTAAAATCACTAGAATTTATAAATAAGAAGACAAATGGAAAGAAAGTACTTACTTTTCAAAAACAGATTTGGCTTTAGTAACAAAAGTAGCCGATTTAGCTCATACTTATATTTATAAAAATTGCTAAGCTAATAAAAGACCACATTCTAGAACCGTCCCCAATACCCCCGTTCTGGGACGGTTCTAGATATATGCTAGATATATGCTCTAAATTGAGGTGACAACTTTTTGTTAAAATCTTCGAATATTTCAATATGCCAAGAAAAGCTAGAATAGTTATTGAGAATACTCCGCACCATATTTCCCATAGAGGAAATAGAAAACAAGATATATTCTTTGATAATGAGGATCGATTACTTTACTTAGACTTACTTAAACACTACTGCAAAAAAAACGAAACATATCTAATTTGTTACTGTTTAATGCATAACCATGTTCACCTAGTATTAATACCACAAGATAAAGACAGTCTTTGGAAAGTGCTTAAGCCTGTAAATATGATTTATACAAGAAAAATGAATAACAAAATGAATTGGTGTGGACACTTATGGCAGGACAGATTTTATTCAGATCCTATGACTGTAGATAGTTTCTTTACACAAATTAAATACATTCTAGATAACCCAGTAAAAGCAGGAATATGTTCAAAAGCTACTGACTATAAATGGTCATGCGCAAAGTACTATTATAATTACAATCCTGACCCTTACCTCTATATGCCAAAGAAATGGAATGACCACATTAGCAATATCAGACCATGGCTAAGCAACGATTTTTCCTCACTAATTCCAGAACCGTCCCAAACACCCCCGATCTAGAACCGTCCCCAATACCCCTATTCTGGGACGGTTCTAGCTATAGTTTGTTTTTCATGAGTTTTAGTAATTATTTAAAGACGCAAAAGCTGCAAGGTATAACATTCTATTTAACCTTGCAGCTCTTTTTGTGTCTTTACCTACTTCTTATTGATCATGCAGAGGCTGTTGCTAGTGCAGTCTTGCCTTTGTAAAGATCGTTTTCGACCGGCTGTGAAAGTGCTTCCAAATTCAATCCTTCAATGTCAGGCTTGCCGGGTTTTGCACGTTGAGGCAGGCGAAAGACGTTGTCCGAGGCGAGCACAGCGATTAAAGAGCTTACAGCTTCCTCTCCTGTCCGACCATTTCCGACCAAAGCAACTGGTAGAGGCTCTTTTGACTTAAGGTAGAAAACATTCATCAAGCGTGCTTCCCAGTTCCCATTACCCATGTGTCTTACCAACAAACTACATAAACAGGGATTTTTGTGGCTTCGTCCCATATTGAAGTAAGAAACAACATGGGATAGCTTTTTAACAGAGTTAAGCCGTGAAAAAGAGTAAGAAAAGTAGAAAATGGTTTGAGAAAGATAGTACAAAAAGGCTTGAGACAACTTTGTCATAAAGCTAAGAACGACTTGAGATAGCTTTTTCATAGTGAGCAGACTCCAATTAAGAGTAAAAAAACAGTGATTTGCAGCTAATGCTACAGAATACAAAATGAAGTTTTGTAATCTATGGCACTAAAAATTAAGTCTACTAAAATAAAATTGTTTAATGAGCTAAGACATAATTACCTAGTATTTTACTAGAGTCGAGCCCAGCACTTAGGTGACTGTCACAAATAGAGGTAAAAAGTGACTGTCACTAGTATAATGGTCACTATATATGAGTTTAGTAGCAATTTGAGCAAGTGGTGTTTACTCTTACTCTTTGAACCTGGTCTAATTTTAAATCTGGGTTTTGGTGTGTGTAGGTCTTTCCTTCGAAACGACCTAGCGAACCTGGGCCGTCTAGTTTTATTTTTTTACCAGACTTTAAAGTTGCAATTACTTCTACGTTTTTAGCTTCTTCAGGAGTAGTGTTTTTAACCTCTACGCTTATTTCAACTAGATTATGGCCCTTAACATTTTTAAACGAAGTTTTTGGCTTCATTGTTCTAAGTGAAGATTTCTTAGAAGATTCTTTTGTTGTATCACTTCGACTTGAGTTACTACTATAAGAACTAGTGTTGCTAGCTACTTTTCTAAGTCTACTAAATCTTTTTTGTTTTGCAGTCTCCTTAGTTTTCCCACCTACTGACATAATTACACCAGTTTGTAATAAAGCTTGCTCATTTTTTGTAGCGTAGTTCTTTGCAGATTTTCCCTCAATGTTTATATGTTTAATATCAGCTTTTCCTGTTCCAATAATTAAGCGAATCATTGATTCATCATGAAGTTTCACTGCTTGAATTAAAGGCGTATTTCCGTCTACATCAATCACATTTGGATTCGCCCCAGTGTCTAATAGCTTTTGAACTAATGGAATACTCTTTGTTTCTATTGCGTAGAACAATGCAGTTCTTCCATTTTTATCTTTAGTAGCAGAAGAAACTCCTCTGTATAATAATTTTTGAGCAGCTTGTATTTGGTTATTTTTAACAGCATAAATTAAAGGAGTTAGGTTCCCTTCTCTTGTTGCTGTGCTTGCTCCCGCATCTATTAACTGGTCTATTGTTCTAACCAAACCTTGCTTAGCGGCAATACTTAAAGGACTTAGACCTTTTGAATCTGGTGTATTCAAATCTACTTCTGCATCTATTAATGCTTTTACAACATTCTCATTTCCACCAATTACTGCGTGATGAAGAACAGTTGAGCCAGTTTTATCTTTAAGATTCGCATCAACTCCTGAGTATAATAAAGAGTTAACTAGTTTTTCATTTCCAAGTCTTGCAGCTAAAAAGATATCTCCTAAAGTAGAAGTCTCTCCAATTAAAGCTTGTAAGGCCCCAACACTTGAATTTGAATTAGAGATTAAATAAGAACCTACTCCTACTCTTAAGTTATCTTTAGTTCTAATTAAAGATATTAAACCAGGAAATAATCCTGCAAAAACTAATGTAAATATTACTTTTTTAAGTACTGACTTCTTAGAAGTTTTCTGTACTGCTTTTTGAGAATAAAGAGACAGAACAGCAGGTATTCTTTTTACTGACTCATTATTCTTATCATGCATGAACTGCCCTAGAGCTAAAGATGCTTCTTTTGCAGACTGAAATCTCTTTTCAGGACTTTTTGCAGTAAGTTTATTTAACCATTTTTGACACCATTCTGGATTCCCCTCAGGTAACAAAGGTAATGGATCCATTAAATGCATTCTAGCAAGAGTGAAATAGTCTTCATGATAAAATGGTCTTCTTCCAACAATTAATTCAAAAGCTAAAATACCAGTAGAATATAAATCTGTTCTAGCATCGACTTTCTTACCTCTTAATTGCTCAGGTGACATATAGTAAGCAGTTCCTACAGTCTCACCAGTATTTGTAAAACCATGATCTACAACTAAAGATCTAGCTAAACCAAAGTCAGAAATTTTAACTTTGTCCATATCAGTTAATAAAATATTATCTGGTTTTAAATCTCTATGAACAACTCCTGAAGAATGGGCGCAATCAAGACCTGATAAAATTTCATCAAGAATTCTTAATTTATCTGGAAAAGATAATGGTCTATATCTTTGTGAATATATTCTTGAAGAAAGACTTCCTCCATCTACATATTCCATTGTAATAAATGAATAACCGTTTTGAACTCCTCCAAAATCATAAACTCTTACGATATTAGGATGAGAAAGCCTTCTAGCTAAAATTACTTCATTTCTAAATCTTTCAAATTGAACTGGATCTTCTGCTAAATGAGGGAAAAGTATCTTCATAGCACTGAACTCATTATTTAAGTGCCTGTCTATTACCTTAGCAACAATTCCAACCCCACCTTTACCAAGAGTATCTACTACTTCGTAACGACTTGCAATTATTGAACCTTTTTTAAATATTTCTACTTTTCCAGCTTCAGTTTCCATGCTGTATAAATCGGTAATTGGGAAAAATTACTTAAATGTAAAATTATTAGCTAAGAATTGAGGTCTATTTAAGGCTACTTCTAGTTATTAAACTGCTCAAGCATTAACTCTAGCTGCGTAATAAAATCAGCCTCAGTTTCATTTGCTAAGGCAGATTCTAATATTAGTTTTGCATCTGCTTGTTTAACATCTCCGTTTACAATCCTATTTTGCAAGGCTGTATAGGAGTATAATCTTGTGTAGTTATCTTTATGCTTGGTTAGCTTAATTATTGTTGATGTATCAGGTAACCAAGCTTTTTGTTTTAGATAATAAGAAAACCAAGTATCAATTTTAGAGTCTGAACCAATTAACATAGCTGCTACTATTTCAACCGCAGGTTCTGTACTTAACCAAGTTTTAACTCTATCATCTGTTACTTGAGTAGGATCTTGTAAAATCTCTGCTAAACGTAGCAGTTGCTCTCCAGTAAGTAACTCTGGGTTTTGTTTTAGCAAATCAAAAACTCTTTTACTTCCAGCATGTTTAAAACTAATTTTTTCCTTAGCTGTTTCAATTGCAAAAGCTCTAATTTTTGGATTCGGATGAGTAAAAAGTAACTTAACTCTATCTACTGTTAATCTTGAAGTAGGATTAATTCCAGCTAAAATAAATAACCTATCAGCACTTGAAAGCTCTCCCCAATTGATTAAATCCCAAGTATTGGCCCACTTTACTTCTTCATTTTCAATAACTTTCTGATTGATAAGCACATCAAGAACTTTAGTCGCAATTAAATCATCATAAGAAACCATCACACTTAAAGCTTTTAATCTTAGGTCAGCATCTTTATACAAAAAATCTTTAATATCGATTGGTTTAATTTGATCTACTGGCACTGAGCCAATTTTTGCTAAAAGTCTCACTTCATCACTTGCACAACTTAACTCAGTATTTGTTTCTAAAAGCTTTGTAAAAGCTGCTCCAAAAGGTTGAGACAAATTAGTTAAAGTAATTGCAGGAATTTTATCTAGAATCTTTCTTGCACTATCCCCTGCCGTAGCAGTAACTGCTAGCAATACACCTGGGTGTAGTTCTTCTAAACTTTGTAAATCATTTGGCAGTTTGCCATTTAATAGACTTGCTAAAGCGATAGAAATAGCTGCTCTTCTATCTTCAGGTTTTAACTCAATTTCCCATCTATTATTAAATGCAATTCTTAAAAGAGATTTGTTAACAGAATTTGGAAATTGTTCTGCGCTTTTTGCAGTAGAAACTATATAGTCTTGTATAATTTTATTCTCAATTGAATTATCTACTGCTAATTCAGCAACGCCTAGCATTCTAGAAGGAATCTTACTATCCCAATCAGCTTGTAGTTGCCTCATGCTATAATCTACTGAAGTATAATTATTAGTAACTCTGAAGTAATACCAAATACCTAGAAGTAAAAAGCCAATAATAATAAGATAAATTGCAAAACTATTTGAACTTTTCTTATTTAGTTTACTACTAGTTGTATTTGAATACTCAGTATCATCGTCCCAATCAGCAAAAGGACTATTAGTTTCTTTTTTTGCACCACTATCAAAAACAGGGTCAAAGATATCGCTAGAATCTAAATTAGAAGCTGCAGAATGTGAGTCTTGGTACGAATCATCTAAAATATCATCAATAGGCAGTAGTTCTTCTTCCTCAGGAGCAGAAGGAATATCAAACTTTGCGTCTAAATTCTCAGTTACCAAATTCTTTTCTAATAGATTACTATCTGCTGGGCTTGTAGTAATATTATTATCACTACTTGCTAAAACATTTTGAATATCTTGTTTAATCTCATTAGACTTTGCAACTTGATTAGAATCATCAACCTCAAAGACATTTGTATCACTAATGTCACTTTCAATTTCGCTATTAAAGTTTTTAGTAAAATCATCAAAGATAGAGTCTTCAGTATTTAAGTTATTAGTTTGAGTCTTACTTACTTCAGGTGTAGTCGTTTTAGGTTCGCTAACTACTGTTTTTTCCACTAAAGGCTTTTTAGCTTCTTGTTCTTTAATTAATGTTTTTTTAATTAATGGCTTTTTAACTACAGAATCTTTAATTACTGGTTCACTCTTAGTTTTAACAAACTCAGGGTCGTTAATCTTAACTCTTCTAATAGGAGTATTTTTAACAGGTATGTTTTTAGCAGGCTCTTTTTTAATTGTAGATTTTGCCTTTAAAGCATTTACACTCTTAGTAGCACCAGCCGCTGCCATACTTCCTACGGCAACACTACCAGCAACTAAAGTATTACTTACTGGCTTAGCTGCTTTATTTTGAACAGCGTTATCTTGATTTTTAGCCTCATTTGAAAACTCATTATTTGGAGTGCTATTACTTCTAGGTATTGATGAGTTAGTGTCTAGATCTTCTTTAATCTCTCTTACTTCTTTTCTACTTAACTCCAATGTATCATCAATTAAAGTTTTAGACCTTCCATTACTAACAACAACATACTCTTGTTGAGGCAAAGCGCTTATTTCAGAAAGTAAATCTTCGACTAGAGGTCTTTTAAATGGGTCATTATTTAACAACTTATTTTTTATTTTCTCTAGCGCATCAGATAATGAAGGAGCTCCTTTACAATTATTGATAATTTCTTCAATAATTTTTCCCAAGCCATAAGAGTCTGCTCTATCAGATAAAGCTTGTTTTTTGATTAACTCTGGAGCTGCATTTGCAAATTTAATTTTTGGATTAGCACAAACCCTTCCAGCACCTACTGCTGGATCTAATAAAACTACTCCACCACCTGGAGTTATATAAATATTTGAACTAGATAAATTTCCATGAATCATTCCACGTTGATGCCATGCTGTAATCTCTTCCACTAAAGAAAAAAGTAAACAAGTCGCTACTTCAAGTCTAATCTCTTTTAATTTTAATTGGTGTTCTAAAGTTTTTACAACTAGAGCTCTTCTATACCAAATTTGCCCTTGGTAAACTCCCCATTCTCTAAAATCTACATTTAGCTTTGCACTTCTTTGTAAAGTTTCAAAAGTATGTTTAACAAGTGCTGAAATTTCTTTTGATTTATTAATATCATTACTTAACAAACGATAGACAGAAGGCTTCTGTTCATTCTTTAATGCCATTACTGGTCTGATGTCCCAGTTATCTCTTGCAAGATGCACGCCTACTAATCCCGCCCTTGGGCAGACTGAAGAAATAAAAGCTTTAACTCTTTGAGCTTGAAAAGATTTCAAACTTTCTAAGTCTCTGACTTCAAAACCATAAGCTAATCTTTTATCTGCGCTATCCTTAACAGCACCAGGTTTTACAGCATCGCTTTTAACAGCGCTTTGCTTATTCGCTTCTTGTTCAAATTTCTTTAAATCAGTGGACAAATTACTCCTGTAAATATTTAAAATAAAATAACTATACTGTAAATAGGTATAGACATTATTCTCTATATGCTAATCGTGATTGAATTTTACGGTTTAGTAAAATCGACTCTAGATTAGTAATTGCCGAGCGCAGCGGACATAAGATATACCCATCACTATAATTGCCAAAACCATTGTGGTTTTGACCTCCATTTACGATTAACATATCTGTCTCCCGCTGCGCTCGGCTATATCCCCATCAAGTGATATACTAAAAAATATACTGTGATGGGTATATTATCTTATCTATATTATTATGAGAGTTACTTCAGGCTTTTATACATTAATTTGTAAATAAAACTAAGGCTCTATACTGTTCTGTATGAATCAGTCTACATTGGACTAAAACGAGTATTCTATTAAGTAAATTAGAACCAAAACATTGCCCTTACTTCAATAATTTAAGTTATAAAAAGATTTTTGCATAATTTTGCGAAGTAAAATTCAAAATATGCCGATATGTGAGTAGAGGGTTTACATGCTATTTTTATGCAATATGTAAGCATAACGTAATTACTAAGGTTTTATAT
Organism: uncultured Bdellovibrionales bacterium; assembly: GCA_964408435.1. Taxonomy (GTDB): domain Bacteria; phylum Bdellovibrionota_C; class UBA2361; order SZUA-149; family CAYOZL01; genus CAYOZL01. The sequence goes on from CAYOZL010000012.1 coordinate 9,416, forward strand.
AGTTTTTTAGATGGTTAAACATTTTTTAATTTTTGCAATTCTTTTCAGTGCTAATTTCACCACTGCTAAGATCTCTTATGCACAAGAGTCTAGAAAATTAACTAGAAGCACTAGCTCTTTATTTAGAGCAACACCAACTGAACAAATAAGATATCAAGAACAAAGTTTAATTGAACAAGCTCTTCAAGATAAATTTGAAAGTGAATTTAATTATCAAGATCAATACGACCCAGAGTATCGTTGGGCAGCGAGTATGAAAGAAAAAGGTTTATTCGATGCTGAAGATGTTAGAAGCATTGCAAAGAATAGAGCAGCCAATAGAACTAGAAGAACTTTCGAGCATGCAATTAAAGGTTCAGATTTAGATCGAGGCTATAAAAAACTTGTTAGAAGTTTAAGAAAATTTAGAGATTACACTACAGTAAAAATTGATAAGAATGAAAAAGGTAAGATTAGTGCTGAACATAAAAGAAAGTATGATATAGCAAGCAAGCCAATAGATAGTAAGCCACTAGTTGAATTTTACTTACAACCAGACTTATCAAATGGAATCACAGCAGTTGCTGAAACAAGTGGTAACCTAAGATTACGTTTCCAACCTATGAGAGAAAGAGTAACTATTGGGTATCAGCTTACCTTCTAAACTCAACACTAACACCAAACAAAATCCTAATCTTAGTCCTAGTCTTGGTCTTAGTCTTAATCTTTCCTCCCTTGTCTCAACCCAATTTTTTTATTAATCTTACCCCTATGAAAAATCCAAACCTTAAAAAACTCACTCTATTTATCCTTATAATATCACTATCCTCATGTAGCTCAGCCTATTACAAAGCTCTAGAAAAGTTCGGCTACGAAAAAAGAGACCTACTTAAATCCAGAGTAATCGCAGCTAAAGACGAGCAACTAGAAGCTAAAGAACAATTTCAATCCTCACTAGAAAAACTAAGCTCATTAATAAACTTCAACGGTGGCTCACTAGAAGATAAATACCTAGAGACAAAAGCTGATTACGAAGACAGTGAAGCTAAAGCAAGAGACGTAAGTAAAAAAATAGATTCTATTGAATCTGTAGCTGAAGATCTTTTCGCAGAATGGGAAGATGAAATACAACAATATTCAAGCTCTAAGCTAAGAGCAAATAGTCAACAAAAACTAAGACAAACAAAAACTCGTTATAGCCCATTAATAAATTCAATGAGAAAAGCTGAAAGTAAAATGCAACCAGTACTCTTTGCGCTAAAAGACCAAATGCTTTATTTAAAGCATAACTTAAATGCTCAAGCAGTTAGCTCAATTAAAGGTGAGTTTGGTTTAATACAAGCTGATATTAATTCATTAATTAGAGAAATGAATGTTTCTATTGCTGAGGCGGATAAGTTTGTTAGTTCCTTGAATTAAGGGAAAAGATCTCTCGCAGAGAGCACAGAGAAAAAGATTAAAAGAATTTAAAAATAAACCACTCTGTAGATCTCTGCGTTCTCAGTGAACTCTGTGAGATTTTTTATGATCTTTGCTGAATTAACTGATCTACTTCCTGCTTTAAAATTCCCACAACCTCATCATATTTAAACTTTCCTAAAAGCTCTTCACCGCGTTTAAGGTTCACAAATGTCGGCGCGCACCAAAGTCCTAAATCAGCATCATCAGTTTCCCCTGGCCCGTTTACTCTACAGCCCATAACAGCAACAGTTATAGAATGTTCTTTTGCATAACTTAGAGCGTCTTTTACTTCGTGAGCTAATTTTACAAATGCTTTATTCTCCACTCTTGAGCATGAAGGGCAAGAAATTACATTAAGTCCTGAATCTAAAAACTCAGGCACCGAGCGAAATCTCCCTGCTTGAACGTCTTCTATTATTTGTTTTGCAATTTCTATTTCTTTAAATTTTTCTTCATCAGGAAGAGTTAAAGAAACTCTAACAGTATCGCCTATTCCTTTTGCTAATAATTTTTCAAAAGCAATTCTTGTTTTAATCATTCCATCAGGAAGCATTCCAGCTTCTGTAACTCCTAGGTGAAGAGGAATTTCATTTGCCTGTGAAGCAAACTCTTCATTGATTTCAACTACTGCTAAAGGGTCTGAACTTTTTAGTGAAACTACAAAGTCATTAAAACCAAATTTTTCTAGCATTTCTGAGTGTTCTAAAGCTGAGCTAAGAGCAACTTGTTTTGAGTCTTGACCTTGAGCTTTTAGTTCTGGATCTAGTGAGCCAAAATTTACACCTACTCTAATTGCAAGATTATTCTCTCCTGCAATGTTAGCTAAATATTTCACCTTGTCTTCAACAGAAACAGATTTTTGATGATGATGTAAATGCCCTGGGTTGTATCGAAACTTTGCAATAAAAGGTGCAACTAGTTCTGCTAGGCGATAATTTTCTTGCAAATCTACTACAAGGTTTGCATCTGTTTGTTTTGAAATTTCTTTTAAAGCTTCAACTTCAGCCTTGGAATCTACAGCAATTCTAATAAAATTAGCCCCAGCATCTTTAAGTAGATTTATCTGCCATAATGTAGTTTTTACATCAGTAGTTTTAGTCGCGCACATGCTTTGAGTGGATATTGGAGCATTTCCTCCAATAAATGAGGTACCTACACTAATTTTTCTAGTCTTTCTTCTGGATATTGCCATACAAATTTAGTATCATTATTTACCAATAAAGCCTAGCATCTACATTATTATGGGCAAATTTTAAAGCTATTATGGAAGACGAAATAAGAGAAATTTTTTCAAATATCACTGAGACCTATGTTGAACCAATTAAACTAGGTAGTAATTGTGAATCAAATATCTATTACCGAGTTGAAGATTTAAGAGTTAAAGACTTAGCGCTTTGTGCTAGCTACTTAAAAGAAAGAATATTAGATAACTGCGCATCAACTAGACCTGAAATATTAGTCAGCATGAAAACAAACTTTACTGAATTGGCTGATAAACTAGCTGAAGAACTAGCACTAGATGGAAAAGCACTAGAGGTAGTTGACCTAGAAAAAGTAGAACAAGGAAATGGCGTTAGAAATATACTTCGAGGTAAAAGCGTTGTTTTAATCAACGATGTTATTACAACTGGAAAAACATGCTTAGAGGCTCATAACAATACAACTCTTATGGGTGGCATAGTTCATTGTTGGGCAGCATTAATTGATAGAACATTTGGTCCAGGCCCAGTGCCTGTAGCTGCATGTTTTACAGGCTCACCTATTACTTTAATTTCTAGGTATTAAACAGAATAAAGAAATTTAATTTTTTCTCTGTATTCTCATTAACTCTGCGTCTCTGCGAGAAAATTATTTTTAACTATTAGCAGTTTTCTCTTCTTCATCATCAAGCAAATTAACTAAGCTATCAGATAAGAACAGTTCATCTTTTGCACTTAGTTCTTTATCGTCGTAGTAAAAATTCAGAGCATCTTCTAAAAGCCAGATTAGTTTAGAGTGCTTTTGCGCAGAGTCTTCTTTCAACTTAGAACACGCAAGGGTTATGAGTTCCTGAACTTCTTTAAGAGTTTTATCCATAATTTAATGCCTAATTACTTTAAGTTAGTTAAACTTATAATCAGCACTTTTGCAAGCTTGCTATATAAACTCCTTAAAAGATTAGCTGAAATACTTTTGTATTTGAGCCTTTCTATCTTCAGCAAGAAATATGTCAGAAATCACTGCGACAGAATCAGCACCAGTAGCAAATACATCTTTTGCATTTGTAGTATCAATTCCACCTATTGCTACTAACGTAACTGAGCAAAGCTTCTTAGCTTCACTAAGAGTTTTCAAACTAACTAGTTCTTCATGCCCAGACTTAGTTCTAGATTCAAACACTGGGCCAATAGCAAGATAATCTAGAATTTCTTGAGGAGCTTTCTTTATTTGCTCTAGATTATGAGTTGATAAACCAATAATTTTTTTATCCCCTAGTACTTCTCTAGCTTTCTCAGTATCTAGATCATCTTGTCCTAAATGAACTCCGTCAGCAAATTTTGCAAGCTCTACGTAGTCATTTACAATAAGCTTAACATTAGAATTGAGCTTATTTTTTATTTGCATGCATTCTATGATTAACTTTTTTAGATTAGCTAGCTCAATATCTTTTGCTCTAATTTGAACTATCGATACTTTAGTAGAAAGAATTTCTTTAAGATACTGTTTAGAAAAATTTTCAACAGAATCTTTAAAGCTTATTATGGGATAGAGTTTTGAAAGCACTTTTTTTTATTAGCATAGCATTACTGAGTTAAAGCAAGACTAAAGCAATACCTAGCAAATACGGCTTATAATAGAAAAAATTCTAATTTACAGGACTAGATTTTTCAGCTTTAGGTTTTTTTGTTTTCTTAACCACAGCTACTTTTTTCTCAGTAGATTTACTCTCTACTTTTTCTACTTTTTTCTCTACCACACCTTCATCTGCATATTCTGGTAAATACTCAGGTTCATCTTCAACACTTTGAGAAGTAGAAAAGTTTTGTGGTAATCCAAAAAGCAATGGAGGATCAACAAGAGTTACTCCTGCAGATTTTAGTTTTAGCCAAACAGCTTTTAATCTTTCTTTTAGCTTCTTATCCATTACTGCATCAATGTTTTGCGCTCTCATGACTTTATTTATTGCTAAAAGCGAATGTAAATGAGCTTCAGAATTCTTAGATATCCTTGATTCAATATCTTTAACAAAAGCTAATATTTCTTCTTTAGATAATTTTTGTTCTTTGTCTTTACTCACTGTCTAATCTCCAAGTATTCTTACATCCTAGCCTAAATATACTAGTTAAATTTCCTAGTCTAAAGCAATTATTTCAACTGCCTGGCTATACCTATCATGTTTATCCTCAGGGTCTATTAGCACTGGTGCATCAATAGCAACCCCTTTACATAGGATTCGTCTAGGCTCCAAACCGCTTCTAATCATTTGCTGCGCAACGCTTCTAGCTCGCTTATTAGATAAAAAATTCGAATATTCCGAGCTTTCTGGTGCCCTATTATAGACCGCAACTAGTATTCTAGACCAAGGTTTACGGTTTTTTTGCATTCCTGCAATTTCTGAAACTAAAGCATATGCTTCTGGTTTAAGGTTAGATTTATCTTCTGAAAAGAATAAGTCAGCAGGAAAGATATCTCTATCAGGATGCATCGCAACTCTTCTTTGATAATGCTCTGTTAGAATTCCTTGTGCCCAAGCTTTTTCTCTTAGCTTTGCAATTTCTGCTTCCTTAGCTAATTCGTCTTCTTCAATTATATCTAAACCTAGACCTTGAAGTAAGCCATAAACTGCTCCGAAACCTGCACCAATCCATGCTCCAGGACCAGTAGCTGCTGCAACTTGTGTTCCAGTAATAGCTCCTGCACCTGCCCCAGTTAATGCACCTAGCACAGTTCCCGTTGCTGACTTGTCAGGACCAGGGATAGTTTCGCTAGAATAGAGACTACAAGAAGTTAATGGTAGTACAGTAAAAATTAGCACAAAAAGAGTCATCAAAAGTTTTCTTGAAACTACTGATCTAAATTTTAAAATTCTATTCATAATTTTTTTAAACTACACTTCTTTACTATTACTTCTTAAAAAAAAACTTCAAGGTAAAAACTTAATAAGAGCTCACTAATACTTCGTAACACTAAGAGGCTCTTTATCAAATTCTACGCGGTATACGTCAAACTTTCCAGAGAATTCTCTTTTAATATCCTCTATAGATACTTTACCCACTATAATAATACAAAGTTCTTCAGGTTTTACCCATTTATTTTCAGCATTAATTACATCGCTTTTACTGACATTTGCTAGGTTCTCTAAATAATTCCGATCGTAAGTATCTTCGTAACCATAAATTTTAAGTAAAATATTACGCTGTGGGATAAAATCGGAATCATCAAATTTAAATACAAAACTTTTTTCAATTGCAGATTTAGCTAAATCAATTTCATTAAAATCTTTTTCACTTGATGCTAGTTTTATGATTTCACTAGCTGCCTTAACAGCCTGATCTGCACGTGTACCAGAAACAACTTGAAAAACACCTTTAGGCTCAGAGGCATAAACCCCTCCGTATACCGAATAAGCTAGGCCCAATTCAGTTCTAATTCTTTTAGTAAGCATGCTAGAAAAACCACCACTACCAAATAACTCATTGTAAACTTTAATAGCGTATTTATCTTCAGTTTGTCTTGATGGTCCAAGATGCCCAATAACTATACTTGCTTGATCAAAATCTTTCTCTACCACATACACAGCAGGTTTAGCTGAGTTATTAATTTCAGGTAAAGCTACTTCTCTAGTATCTAAATTTTCCCAGTTTTCAAAATTACTTTCTAACTCTTCTTGTAATTCTTTTTTTGTAATCGAACCACTAACGGCAAGATACGCTCTTTTAGGATTATAAATTAATTTATAAAAATCTTTAATCTTATTTTTATTAATTTTAGCAATAGTTTTCTTTGTTGAATACCTAGAGTAAGGACTATCTTTTCCATACAAGCTTTGGGAAAAAACCATGCTTGAAATTACCCCAGCTTTTTCATTTCTTGAATCGATTGATTGATTAGCATTACTTTTCCAAAGAGATAACTTCTTAGCTTCAAATGCCGGCTCTCTAATAACCTCAGAGAAAAGTTCAAGAACTTCAGAGAAATCTTGTTTTAAAGAAAAGAAGCTAACTTTAGCAAACTCACTAGACATACTAGACTCAACGCTTGCAGCTAAAGAATTTAATTTTTGATTTAATTCACTAGATGGAATTTTCTTAGTTCCACCCTGTCTTAACTGAGAGGCAGTTGCTCCTGCTAAACCTGCTAAATCTGCATTAAGACTTCCGCCTTTAAAATACATTGCACCTTGCACCAACGGAAGCTCATCATTTTGATAAAAATAGACCTCTATGCCATTAGACATTTTCCAAGTTTGAACTTGCGGTAAATCAAATTCAATTTTTCTTGCAGTTAAATCATATGGGCTTTTAGCAATTGAGGAGCAAGAGCTAATAAAAAAAGCTAAGAAAAAAGTAATTACTAAATTTATATACCTCATGCCTTATTCCTTGCTTTCCAAAGTAACAATAGTTTTATTCTCATCAGTAAAATACTTTTTTGCTATTTCATTTAAATCTTCAGAGCTTGTATTAAAAGTAATATTATACATCTCTAATAATTTCTCCCAATCCCCCCATAGCAACTCTGCATGACCTAGAGCTCTTGCAATTCCAAAATTAGATTTAAGAGTAGTTAATAAGTCTGCCATCATTCTTTTCTTAGCAGAATCTAAATCTTGCTTAGAGAATTCTAAAGTTTTTAAACTTTCTAAAATCTTTTCTACTTCTTTAATTAACACCTTATTAGACGTTCCAACTTTTGGAATACCCCATACATAAAAAACACTAGGGTAAAGCTCCCCTGGGCCTTCTGAGCTAGTAACAGAAGCTGCTATTTTCTTACCTTCAATTAGTTTCTTATAAAAGATTGAAGTCCTACCTTCAGAGAGTAAAGTGTGTAGCAAAGTAAACTTCATATCATCAGGATTAGGAAACACAGGTTTATGATAAGCAAGTGCAAATCTTGGTAACGCATTATGAGTAATTTCTTTTGTTCTAGTTGCTTCTTGTTTAGGCTCTACTTCTTTAATCTCAGGAATTTTTGAATCTGGTCTTTTTAATCTAGAGAAATACTTTTCAAGAGTTGATTTAACTTCGGAAATCTCTAAATCTCCAACAAGTGAGATAACCATATTATCAGGCCGGTAATAAAGACCATGCAGTCTTGTTACTTCTTCTTCGTTTAGATTATTTAAATCTTTTGCCCAACCTATTAAAGGGTATCCATTTGGATGAACTTCATATGCTGTTAGCATTAGGTTTTCATAAAGCTTTCCATTAGGGTCGTCGTCTGTTCTAAGTCTTCGCTCTTCTTTTACAACTTCTCTTTCTTTTTGAAATTGTCTAAAAACCGGATTAAGCAAACGGTCAGATTCCATCCAAGCCCAAAGTTCAAATGAAACATTAGGCAAATTTACCATATAGTATGTATAGTCTTTTCCAGTTGCAGCGTTTAATCCTGAAGCACCATTTGATTCATAAATTTTTGAGAACTCATTATTAATTCTCACCTCTTTAATTTGCTCAAGTATTTTTTCTTTAGATTCTTCCGATGCTGTTTTAAACTGCCCTAGCAATTCCTTTTCTTTTTCGTAGTCTTTTGTTCCAATTCTAGTACTACCTTTAAAAGCCATGTGCTCTAACATATGAGCAGCACCTGTTTGGCCAATTCTTTCGTTAACTCCCCCAACCTTAACCCATAATTGTCCAGAGAATACTGGGGAATTTTTTCTTTGATAAAAAACTACCTTTAAACCATTAGAAAGCTCGAAGCGCTTAACATCATTAATTAGAGGCTTAAATATTTCTTGCGTATCCCAGCTTTGCGCAAGGGCAAAATTAGAGTATAAAAGACAAGCTAGTAAGAAAGTAGAGAAAAACTTAATTTTAAAGCTAGTGTTTTTTGGAATTGTGTTTTTTAATATCTGTAATTTTCTTTGTAGTTTTTTTGGCATAATTTCTTTTAATAGAATAGGATCTTTAACTAGTATAGTAATTAGATGAACAACGAACAAGAATCAAATAAAAATATCGCATCTGTATTTAAGCTTTTCTTTATTTTTATTGCACTTGCAGCAGGATCTGTACAAGGTTGCGATGAAGATATTAACCTTGACCCTGTTCAAAATAGTCCTTTTGCAAGTACGCCAACTCCTACTATTACTCCTACTCCAACAATTACACCTACACCGGATCCTCTAGCTGTCCCTCCTACACCTATTGTATTTTTCCCAACTTTAACACCTACTCCAATTTTTGCAGTGCCAACACCAACGACTTTAGATGGCGATGATACATTACGTGAAGAAGATAGTTCCGAGGGATCAATCGGAGACACTTCACCGCTCAGTGCTGCAGCTTTAAGAAACAGCAACACAGGAAACAACAACAATGAAGCCGGTGATAACACTGATACAGATTTAGACGGCTTAAGTGATAACGAAGAAATCAATCAAGGAACAAATCCAAATTCTCCAGATAGTGATGGTGATGGCTACACAGATAGCTTCGAATTAAATAATGGCTTCGATGCCCTATCTAATAGCGATAACCCTGGTCCATTACTAAGTGGCATACTAACTAACTCTCAAGACTTAGATGGAGATGGACTAATTAATGCTTACGAGCAAGAGATAGGCTCAGATCCAAACAATAGCGATACTGATGGAGATGGTCTTTTTGATGGTTCAGAAGCTCTTAACAATACAAATATTTTAGAACAGTCCTCTATTACTGACTCTGACCTAGATGGGCTAAGTGACGCTGAAGAATTAAACTACGGAACAAACCCAAGCTTAGCTGACACTGATAGAGATTTACTAAGTGATAGTTATGAAATTCTTTTAGGCTTTGACCCTAAACATCCTGACACTAACAATAGCGGGATACTTGATGGTTACAAGTCTGCTATTCCTAATTATAAATTTACGAATAGCACCTTTCAATTTAACTAGGTCATTTTAATCGGGTCAATTTAATTAAGCTAACTTAGAGCTAGCTCTTAAATTCTTTTTTTAATAGAGCTAAATTTGTTCTTCGGTAAAGAGCATCTTCAATTTTAACAACATCTTCTTGTTCTTTTGAAAATTCTATTTGAGCAGTGTCTAGATTTCTACCCTTTTCTAAAACAGCCTCTAAAACGGAACTACTCTCAGATCCGAAACAATGAAAAAGCTCTTGATTATCAACTCCTATTTCACTTAAGACTTCCGTTTTAGATTTATCTGCACCAACTAAAACAATATCTTCAGTAATGCTCTTTTTTCTCTCTATTTTAAAATTATTATTTAAAATCCCAGAGATCATATCGCAGACCTTTTCAGCAACTAACCTAAAAGTAGTGTACTTAATTCCAGTAACTATAACTAAATTTTTTAACTCACTGCCAAAATTACTTTCTATTTTTGCTTTTCTAGAAGTTTTAGAATCACCTTCTTTAAGACTTGCTGTATCTGACATTGGTCTTAACCCACCAAAAACAAATTTAATATTTTCTTTTTTAAAATTCTGATCTGGGTAAGCTAGTTTCACTTCGTTTAAAAAGTCTTCTGTCTCCTGCTCTGTAATTTCAAAATCATCAGGCTTCCCTTCATAAATAGAATCCGAAGTCCCCACTAAAGATAAACCATTCCAAGGTTGAATAAAAAACTTTCTAGCCCCAGTAGATATCAATGCATCTGGATCTTTAAAATTACTATCAACTGCTAGAGCATATTCATTAACTAGCTTAGGTAAAGCAAACTGAACTCCTTTTGAATAGATTTCCTTTTTTTGCTTTAGTCCAAAAACTTTTCGCAACTTAGAATTCCAAGGACCTGCAGCTAAAATTACTGCCTTAGGTTTAACTTTCAATCTCTTATTCGCCACTAAGTCTTTAACCTCTAAGCTCTTAATAAGCCCATTCTCAACTTCAGAGGATACTAACTCAGCATAATTTAAACATTTAGCACCGTATTCTTTTGCTGTTTTTACCACCGTCCAAGTTAACCTTTCACAGTTTGTAATTTGGCAATCATAATAAACAACACTACCTGTTAAATTACTTCCGTTTAATTTTTTTGTAATATGTGGAGCTATTGCTAATGTTTGTTCTACGTTTAAGAATTTAAAACCTGGTAGTTTCTCTGCATTAGCAATATTTTTATTTCTAAAAATATTTAATAAATCATAAAGAAACAAACCTGAGCCTAAAAAAAACTTTGATTTTGAAAACTTTTTATAAGTTGGAATTAAAAAAGGAATTGGCCTCACTAAATGACTAGCGTTTTTTCTTATAAGCTTTTGCTCTTTAAGAGATTCAAAAACTCGAGCGAAATCTAAATGCTGAAGGTACCTAAGCCCACCATGAATAATTTTAAAACAACCTGCACTTGTTTTAGAACCATAATCATTTTTATCTATTAACAAGGTTGAATAGCCACGACTTGCTGCATCAAGAGCACATGCTGCCCCGTTAATACCTGCTCCAATGATTACTACATCATAAGAAGCAGTATCGTTAGAGCCGGCGTTCTTAGAGTCTGTATTTAATTCTCGATCCACTTATTAACTAATTCTAGGAGCTTCTTTCCTTGATACGGCTTAGTAACAACTTCATTACATCCAGCTTGTTTTGCTTCTTGCTGAACATCCATATCGTCTAAAGCAGTAAATGCTATGATTGGACCACTATATCCGCCTGACCTAATTTGTTTGGTAGTATCAATGCCGTTAATATTAGGCATCATTAAATCAACTAAAACTATATCTGCTCTAGTATCTACACTACTATCTGCTAGAAATTCTACTGCTTTACTTCCATTTGTAAATCTTTCAGTTTCAAAGCCATTTTCATCAAATAAAAATGCAATAATATCTAACGCAGTGATATCGTCATCAATTAAAACAATTTTTTTCTTTACTTCCATTCTTTATGCTTGTCTTCTAGGATATAAAATCTCTAATAAAATTAGGATATTAGACTATTACTTTGCTTATAGCAACCAATCTAAGCAACCGATACTATCAAACTAAGCATAACATCAAATAGATGATTAGAATTACTACTCTTTTAATTTATATTTCACTTTCTTGCACTGGGTGCTCACTGGCTAGCTATGCTTCTCAAGAGGCAGTTTCAGGTGCTCTCGGCGGGTCTTTAATTGGTGGGGCTGCTGGCTATGCTATTAGTAGAAAAATTGGGAATGCACCGCAAAATATTCTTGTAAATTCAGCAATTGGAACTGCTGCAGGATTAGCTGCTGGTTCTTTTATTAACCAAAGAAACATTAAAAATGCTAAGAAAAGAGAAGTAGTAGTTAGAGAAGCTAAACTAATTAGCAAGAACCAAGCAGACTTAGATAAACTAAGAAAAGAAATTTACGATTCTAGCTCTTGGGGCAACAACGAAACGGGCTCATGGGATCAAACCTATCCAGCTACAAACACTGGCTACCCTCATCAAGGCTCTAGCAATTATCAAAGTCGCTACTAAAGCTCCTATTTAACTAAGTTTACTATATACTTATAAATTCACTATAAATTTAAGTCTTAATTAACCAGTAGTACTTGAGAGAGTTAGCTTAAAATGCTCTAATTAAAGCTACTATTAACTTAAACTAAATTAAATGCATTTTCTCACAGGCTCAACAGGATTCTTAGGTCGTCAGTTACTTGGTAGACTTATTGTTAATAACCCAGATAGGGAAGTTAATCTTTTAATTAGACCAAATAACAGTGGTAATGCTGAACAAAGAAAAGAAGCTTTAGTTAAAGGTCTTTTTGAAGATTCAGATTTAGACTTAAAAAAAATAAATAAAAGAATCCATGCTTACTCTGGAGACTTGTCTGTAGAAAATTTTGGTCTTAGCCAAAAAGATTATTCAAGACTTACTGACTCATCTACAGAAATTACTCACTGTGCAGCCTCTACGAATCTAGGCCAAGCTTACGATAATGCATACAAAGAAAATTTTCTTGGCACTCAGCATATTATAGATTTATGTAAAAACGTTAGAAGTAGTAATAATTTAAAACTTCACTTTATCTCTACTGCTTACGTAGCAGGAGATATACAAAGAGTTATTACTCCTGAAGAACTAGATTTAAACGCACCTTTTAAAAACGCATATGAAAAGACTAAAGCTCAAGCAGAGTCTTTAGTAAGACAACATAAAGATGAATTTAATTGTGTAATTTATAGACCAAGCATTGTTGTTGGAGACAGCATCACTGGAGAGACTTCAGCATTTAACGTACTTTACCCAGCTGTAAAACTTTTCTTAAGAGGGCTATTTATTGGAGTGCCTGCGACCCCACAAGTTCCTTTTGATATTGTTCCTGTTGATTACGTTGCAGATACTATTGTTGAGATTATGTCTTTAGATCTTGAATCTGGTAGTTGCTTTCACGTAACTAGTGGTGTTGGTAGAGAATCTAGCCCACAAGAATTAATTGAACTTTCAGTATTAGTTGCTCAAAAATTTAGTCAAAAGCATTTACATATTCCTGGCTTTATTTCTCAAGAACTACTAAATAAAGCTTGCTCTAGACTCGCTCAAGCTAGAGAATTTATTAAAATCTTAGAGAAAAAAGTTACTAAAAGAATGAGCTTATTTGATCAAATCTTACCTTTTATTCCATACATGGTTAGAAATCCTCAATTCGATACTAGTTCTACTCATAATATCTTGCCTAATAACAGAGGCTTAGCACCGCTGTTTAGCTCTTACTCTGATGAGATATTCTCATATTGCCTAGAGACTAATTGGGGAAAGATTCCTTGGTCAAATCCTAGGAATAGAAATCTTTGGTTTTCAAGATCATAGACTAAGCTAAGTATAACAAGCAGTTATCACTTTTTTTAAATTTTATCTGAACCCACTATAGCTTCCAGATCGTCAATATTATATAAGGGATTAAAGATTTTATGCTTCGTGCGCAAATGCGCTTTATTTATTAACTGATTTTGGATTATACACAGAATTTTTTAGAAACAATTTTTATTAACTATTACTTAAAGGAAAAAAATCAAATAAAAACAATAACAATAAATTACTAAAGCTTTTTTCGCTTTAAACATTTTTTATTCATACTTTGTTGTCATCTGTTTTTAAACAAGCGTTTCTAGGAATTTCAAAATATATAATCCCTTAATACCTAGATATAGGTACAGGAGGGGAAAATGGCTAAGAGAATGCTAATTAATGCACTGTTTTCAGACGAGTGCAGGGTAGCGATAATTAACGATAAGAATAGCTTATTAGAATTAGACATTGAAAGAGCTGATCTTCAGCAACTTAAAGGAAATATTTATAAAGCTTCGATTACAAGAATTGAGCCTTCATTGCAGGCTGCATTCTTAGATATTGGATCTAATAGAAATGGTTTTTTACAAATCAATGATATTAACAATGCTTACTACTTTCCTAAAGAGACTACAGATACAAAGAAAAGAAGAAGACCTAATATTCAAGATGTTTTAAAGCAAGGTCAAGATTTAATCGTTCAAGTTGTTAAAGATGAAAGAGAAGCAAAAGGAGCTACTCTTACTACAAACTTATCTATTCCAGGTAGGTATCTTGTTTTAATGATCGGAAACCAAAGAGGTGGCGTTTCTAGAAAGATTCAAGACGAAGGACAAAGAAGAAGATTAAAGCAAGCTATTCATGGGCTAAAAGTTCCTGCAGGTATGGGAGTAATAGTTAGAACTGCTGGAATTAATAAAAGTCCTGTTGAGCTACAAAAAGATTTAGATGCCTTAGTAAACACATGGCAAGAAATAATAAAAAAATGTGAACAACCTGAAGATCCTGTAGTTTTATACCAAGAAGCTAATTTAGCTTTAAGAACTATTAGAGATTATCTAAGTAGTGATATCGATGAAATTTTAATTGATAGTAAAGATGTTTACGAACAAGCTTTAGAATTTACTAAAAAATTACTTCCTGGTGTTGAATCTAGAATTAGCCATTATGATAAACCACAACCACTATTTGCTAGCTTTGGTATTGAAAGACAAATTGAAGAAACGGTAGCTCAAGAAGTTACCCTACCCTCTGGTGGTTCAATTGTTATCAATGCAACAGAAGCTGTTGTTGCTATTGATGTAAACTCTGGAAGAGCAACAAGCCAAGCAGATGTTGAGCACACCGCTTTTCAAACAAATAAAGAAGCTGCACAAGTTATTGCTAAACAGTTAAAGCTAAGAGACTTAGGTGGTCTAATCGTAATCGATTTTATCGATATGTTTGATAGAAAGCATAGAAGCACTGTTGAAAAGACTCTTAAAGAACATGCAAAGTCTGATAAGGCTAAAATAGAAATTTTAAGAATTTCTAAGTTTGGCTTACTTGAAATGTCTAGGCAAAGAATGAAGTCGGCTCTTGTTACACAGAGTCATCTTACTTGCCCACAATGTAGAGGTAGAGGCAGAGTTAGATCTCCAGAATCTTCTGCACTTGAAGCACTTAGGAAGGTTCAATCTTCAGCTTTTGCTGGTGGAATTAAATGTATTAAAATTCACATGCATCCAGTTGCTGCAATGATTCTTTTAAATGATAAAAGAGCTGAGATTACTGAATTTGAAGCTAAGTCTGAAACTAGGATAATCATTTACCCTGATAACAGAAAAAGAACAGGTGAGTATGAGATTGAGCTAATTAACGACAGAGGTAAGTCTCAAAAAACAGGTGCTAAAAATAGCAACCCGAAAAGAAAAAATCACAACAGAAGAAGAAGAAACTATAAGGGCAACAGGAGAAGAAATACTCCTCCTGCAAACCCGGCATAAATTAATAAATAGGAGTAATTAAATGGAAAGAGTTAAACAAACAGACGATTATATAATTTATCAAAAGCGTTCAAAAAGATACGCAGTACTTGATAACAACAGAAAATACATTCAAGGTGATGAGAAAATAAAAATATTAGTTAATGAAAAACTAATTAAAGCTGCAATTCCTAAGCCTAAAGAAGAAGAGCCTGTAGAACAAGAGGCAAAAAGTGAAGAGGCTGTAGAAGCAAAAAAGGAAGAAGCTCCGAAAGAGGAAGCGCCTAAAAAAGAAGCTAAAGCTGAAAAGACCGAAGAAAAGGTAGAAGCAAAAGCTGAAGAGAAAACTGAAGAGAAAAAAGAGTAGTACAGAAAAAAAGAAAAAAAATAAGCCAAATTGAACTTTACCTAGTGTTAAAATGCTGTTAGTTTAAGCTAGTTGTAGTAACTCCAGGGGAGGTCAATTTATGCAGTATATTCAGAAGCTTGCGGAACTTATTGCTAACATTACAGAGTCTTACTCTAGTGCTATCTTCTTAAATAACAGCACCAATTTAGAACAAAATTCACTTAAGGTAGCGGGCTATCATTCCTTAAGTGATGACTTCATACCAGAGTGCGAAATTACTGCTGGTTCAGGGCTAGTAGGCTGGGCATTAGAGAACGCAAAAAATATTTCTGTCTGTCCATTTAAACACGATGCAACTACCCTGCTCTACTACAAAAAAGATCAAGCACTAAAAAGCTTTATAGCAATTCCAATTATTGAAAAGATTAGTAATGGAGGCATACGAGTTCACGGTGTAATTGCATGTGACAGCAAGAAAAGTTACGCCTTTGCTAAAGTTACTGAAAAAATATTATTTGAAACTTCAGAGTTATTACTACAGCATTTAAAAACTGCTATTAGCTCACAAAAAAAATCTATTCCTCAGGTTTCTGAAGATGTTGAAAAAACAATATCTTCTCAGCTAAAAAAGATAGACAACGAAGCAGAGCTTCTAAAGTTAGCAAGCATATTAACTAAAGAATCAATTGAATGTGAAACCTTAGCAGTTGTAACTAGTCCTACTAGTCTACATTCTGAAAAAGTTTACTGCGAAGAAAATAGTCAGAAAAACCAACACAACTTAATGCAACTAGCACTTAGGCAAAAAAGATCAATTAGTTCAAATAAAAGCATTCAAACTAAGTCTTCAATAAATAAAAATGCTAGTTCCTTTCTCTCTGTGCCTTTTAAAGTCTTAGATCAAGATGCTGGTTCTTTTAATTTTTTAAGTCGACCAGGAATCCCCTTTTCTGCAAGACAAATAAAAATAATTGAAAACATCGCAAGAAACACAGGCGAATCTTTAGAGAAAATTAGACTAAAACAAAGAGCAAAAGCATTTTCTAATAATGAAAATGTAGTTTCTTGGAACCATTTTGTAACAATTGCTAAAGAACAAATTGCTAAAGCTGTTCATAACAAGGAAGATTTAACACTTTCTAGAATAACTATTGGAAGCTTGGAAAAGATAGAGAACCAAATCGGCATAGCACAAACACAAGAACTACTAGCTTCTATTTTTAGAATTATCCAACAGCTAATTAGATACCCTGCTATTAGTTGTAAGTTAATAGGAACTGATATTTTAATAATAGCTGAAAGTTCCGAAGCCTTAGCTATACATCACAGACTTAATAAACTTTTATCTAAAATAGATAAACCTCAGATTTCTAAGATAATCACTGATGAAATTAGTATTAGCTCCGCTACTACAAACGTTGATGGTAGTAGTTTTTCTGAATTAATAAGAAAAGTTCAAGTCAAGAATCAATACACTATTAATGAAACTCAAATTAAAGAAAGCCAAAAGGCAATTGCATGAGAGACCCAAAAAGAGACAATGCAATTAGAGACTACGAGCATAACCAAGAAGTCACTCAACATGAATTTGTTAGAGAAGAGATCAAGCCTCTAAGAACTTCAATCTTAAGAGAGATTTTTGGTAACTGGGACTCTCAAGTAATGGCTATGGATTTAGGCACCGCTAACACTTTGATTTATATTAAAGGTAAAGGCATAGTTTTAAATGAGCCAAGTGTTGTAGCAATTGATGAACAAGGTAAAGCAGTTTGCGTTGGCACAGCAGCTAAAAGAATTTTTGGCAAAACCGCAAAGAGCGTAAAATGCGTAAGGCCTCTTAAAGATGGTGTGATAGCGGACTTTGATAATACACACCTAATGATTAAAGATTTTATCTCTAGAGTTTCTCAAAAGTGGCAACTAAGAAGACCAAAGTTAGTTATTAGTATTCCTAGTGGCGTTACGATGGTGGAAAAAAGAGCGGTAATTGATGCAGCTCATGCAAGTGGGGCTAGAGAAGTAAACTTAATAGAAGAACCAATGGCAGCTGCGATAGGCTCTGGAATGCCAGTGCTGGATTGTAGCGGGAACATGGTAGTAGATATTGGTGGAGGCACTACAGAAGTTGCAGTTATCAGTTTAGGAGCTACTGTTTATTCTGAATCTGTAAGAATAGCTGGAGATGAAATGGATGAAGCCATAGAACATTTCATTAGAAGAGCATTTAATTTACAAGTAGGAGTATTTGAAGCTGAGAAAATTAAACTTGCAATTGGTTCAGCAATGCCAATGTCAGAACCTAGAGAAATGCAAATTTTTGGAAGAGACTTAGCAACAGGTACACCTAGAGAGATGATTATAGATGACACTATAGTTAGACGCGCATTAAAAGAACCAGTTCTTGCAATTGTTGAAGCTGTGCATAGAGCCCTAGAAAGAACTAGCCCAGAGCTTGCACAAGATATTATAAGCAAAGGCATATACCTTGCAGGCGGAGGCTCTTTATTAGCTGGACTTCCTCAAAGACTAAACTTAGAGACAAATATTAAATTCCATATTGCAGAGGATCCTTTAACTACAATTGTTAGAGGAACAGGAAAAGTTGTAGATAATTTCAAAGAAATGCAAAAAGTTTGTATTAGTTAGGCTAAACTTCTTAGAACCTCAATTCCCTTCTCTAAGGTTTCCATACTAGCAGAAAAGGAAATTCTAAAATGAGTATCTTTAGTAGAAAATACATTTCCAGGTACAACTAAAAGATTATTTTCCACACATTTATTTACAAAACTTGTAGCATCCCCTCCAGGGGCTTCAGGGAAGATATAAAAAGCTCCTCCTGGTTTTACAAAATCATACTTGCCAGTAAGTCCTTCTACTATCAAGTCCCTTTTAGATCTATAGTCATTTAAATGCTCGTTAAAATCAAAATCTAGCGCAGCAATTAAAGAATTTTGACCAATAGAATTCGCACAAACAAAAGTATACTGTTGGAACTTAAGCATTTCAGAATAAAAAGGCTCAGGAGCAACAACATAAGCCATTCTCCAACCAGGAACCCCTGCTGATTTTGAAAAACCATTTAGAATAATTAAATTATCATATTCAGGAACTACATGCTTAGCATCGTAAACAAACTCTGAGTAAATTTCATCGTAAATAACTACTAAGTTTTTAGCTTTCGCAAAGTCTAATAGTATTTTTAATTCTTCCTGTTTAAAAGCATAGCCAGTAGGATTAGAAGGTGAATTAATAACAATTGCTTTAGTCTTTTTTGTAACTAAGCTCTCTAAATTCTCTATCTTAGGAATAAAATCTGGATAAGTATCATAATAAACAGGCTCAGCATTTATCATATAGGCCAAATCTCTATAAATGCAGAAAAAAGGATCAGGAATTAAAATTTCATCGCCCGGATCTAATAAAATAGAATAAGATAAATATAAGCCAGCACTAACTCCGCTTGTTAAAAAAACTTTGGTGTCCTCATTTGAATATCTCTTAGCTATTGCACTACATAATTCCTGATTCCCCTGAGTAGGAGTATAAAAAGACTTATCATCATTAATCGCAGATATTGCTTTTTCCTTAACAGCATCAAATGCCGTAAAATTAGGCTGACCAATACTCAAATTAATCGGATCTTTTAGCTTACCCGCTAAATCAAAAACTCTCCTAATCCCCGAAGTATCAACCCTTTTCGCTCTATCAGATATCATTTCAATTATATAACGCGTAAAAATATTTTTTTCAATTAATTTAAGAACTTACAAAAAGGGACGGTTCTAGATCTGGGGTTTCTGGGACGGTTCTAGGATTATTGAGACTAAGTATATAAGCTAGCTATATATTAGTTAACTATGCGTCGAATTCAGGGGTTGCCCAATGGTATTGGTCTAGTTCTGGGTATTGGACTCTGTATTCTGCTAATGCGCAGTCTCTGATTGAAAGTTTAGTTGTTATCATGTCTCTTAGGATGTGTATTTGTGGGCTGTTTGCTTCTACGTCATCTTGCCAAGTTGCATACATGCGTTGTAAAGCGTCTAATTCAATTAAAAGCTCGATAAAATCGTCTGTAGATAAATTAACTTTTTGTTCAATCATGATTAAAACCTCAGTATTTAAGCCTCTGTATTTAATTTCGACATTGGCTAAGTATTTTGATGTATGAGATATAGGAAAAGATGCGGATTATTTTAGTTTTTTTTATTTTAGCTTGTTTTACCTTAATTTCTAAGGGTCTAGCACAACAGTATTCAAACTCTAAGAGTCTTAGCAGAGCGGTATTTGCGCTTCAACATAGTGAATATGATTGTGATGGATTAGTAGAATCTATTAAAGATGTTAAGAATTTTAAATACTCTTTTTTGTATAATACATTTGATAATAGTTTAAATGGAGAAAATGTAGCTTGTATTAAAAAGCTAAACTCTCTTAAGCAAACAAAAATGATGCAAGTGCATTTGATAAATGAAACTTGCCAAAGAGATATGGACTGCGGTGAGTATGAACTTGTTGCTGGAATGACAATTAAGCAATATCAGGATGCTTTAATAAATCGTGATGTAAATTTTATTAATAAACTTAAGACTTACTTAGAAAAAGCTGAAAACACACTTCTACCTACCTTAAGAAAAGATATTAAATGCTTTATCTCACCTGGGCTAGAATCTAATTTAAATGAAAAAGCGGCTAAAAGTTTAATTTCAATAACTAGAGAATTCTTTGGTGATAGATGCGAGATTGTGTGGAACCCTGTAGGGAATAATAAATTTAATTCTAAAATAGAAAATACACATCATGAGGTTCACGGACCAAAAGTGAAATTAGAAAAACCGTGTATAGCAAATTTAGATGGTGTTGATATTAAGTTTAAAGCTATGCCTTCATTAAAAAACAATATTAAAGCTGAAGACTTAAAATCGTATTTAGATAAATACAAACATTGTGAAGCGGCTTTTTTATGGAGTCATGCTGATAACTGCATTAATGTCTCTAAATTTATAGACCCAAGAAAAAGAACTAAGTGCATTGATGCTAAGATGCATAAAAAAATAATTGATTCGATTAAGTAGTTAAACTTTTATTTAAAACCTAATCTGGTCTAAAAATTCTGAAGTATAATGTTCTATTTTCTTTTCTTCAAAGTTTTGACCTGCAGAAATAATGTTTTCTACTTCACTAACTGTATCTAGTAAATTATTATTAATAACTAAATAGTCTGCAATTTTATTATCTAAAAGTTGAGAGACTTCATTACGACCTATTTCTAATCTACTTTGAATATCTTTTTCAGATGTATCTTTTCTACCAACTAGTCTTTTCATTAACTCTTCGATTGAAGGAGCCGAGATAAATATTGTTGCTACTTGATGTTCCTCTTTAAGCTTTAGAACTCCTTGGTATTCTATATCTAGAATAAGAATTTTATTATTATTTTTAGCTAGCTCTATATTCTTTTTCTCAGTTCCATAAAAATTGCCGTTATATTCAGCATATTCAAGAAAATTACCTTTTTCTATTCTAGTTTTAAATTCTTCTTTATCTACAAAAAAATAGTTCTCACCTTCTACTTCTCTTTTTCTAGGAGCCCTAGTAGTGGTTGAAACTGATAAAAATAAATTATTATTTTCTTTTATTAACTGTTTGCATACAGAAGACTTACCACTACCGGATGGCCCTACGATACAGAAAATTTTACTCAACGTTTGCAACCTGTTCTTTTAACTTATCAATAATAGACTTTGCTTGAATTACAGAATTTGAAATAGCTGAACTTTGAGATTTAGAACCAATAGTATTAAATTCTCTTAAAAATTCTTGTAATAAAAATTCAATCTTTCTTCCACCCTGCTCTTTAGAGATTATTAAACTTAACTGTTCAAAATGGCTTTCTATTCTCGATATTTCCTCTGTGATATCAGCCCTGTCTAGAATAAATGCTATTTCTTGAGCGACTCTTTGCTCATCAAAATCTACTTCATTTTCAAATTTACTAATTTTATTTTTTAGCTTTTCTTTTACAGATTCTTCAAAACTACTTGATTCTTTTTTAATCTTTTCTAGTTCAGATTTTAATTCCTTATCTAATCTAAGAATTTCTTTTTCTAGATTAGAGCCTTCTAATTCTCTCATTTTAATCAGAGAATCTAAGGCTTTTTTAATTGTTTCTAATAAATTCTTTTTTTCTCCCTCAACTAAGCCTTCAAAATTTAGTGAGAAAATATCTTTTTGATTTAAAGTAAATCTAAATGCATGCAAATCAGAATCTGTAATCTTTTGTTCTTTAGCTTTATTTTTAACAGCATTAAAATAAGTATTAAATAAAGACTCATTAAAATCTAACCTATAAGAACTTTCTGATTTTAATTTTCTTTGAATTGTTAAATCTAATCTTGAACGCTTAATTTTAGACTTTATTAAATTAGAGAAATTATTTTCTAACTTTGTATAAGCAGAAGGAGTTCTAAAAGATATATCTAAGTATTTACTATTTACTGTTCTAATCTCTACAGACAGTGACAAATTATCATCATCAAACTCTGCACTGCCATAACCTGTCATGCTTTTTAGGGTCGTCATAAGTTCTTGCTAAAGCTCCGCTAAAAGCTTTTCCTTTGAAATCACTACAGTTCCAACTTCTTTAATAACTATACCCGCTGCTTTATTCGCTATGTTAGCACAATCCTTACTACTCGCCCCAGAGACACTAGAGAGTAGAAATGAAGCAGCAACAGTATCTCCAGCCCCTGAAACATCGTAAACTTCTCTAGCTTGCGTAGGAAGATGAAAACTCTCAGAAGTATCTCTAGAGACAAAAACCATACCCATCTCACCTAAAGTTATCAAAACAGAATCTGAATTCCATTTCTTGAGTAAAGTCTTACCTACTGCAATTGCATCATCTGGATTTGAAATCTTAACTCCACTAGCTTCCTGTGCTTCTTTTTTATTAGGAGTAATAAAAGATGCTTTATTATAACTATTAAAATTTATATTTTTGGGATCTATTAAAACTTTCTTAGTGCCGTCGTAAAAAGAATCTAAACTATTTAATAAATTCTTATTAATTACTCCTTTTCCATAATCAGAAATAATTATTCCATCAACATCTTTACTTGCTTCTATGAAATTTTGAATAACTTCTTTACTAGTTGCACTATCTAATTCCTCTTCATCCTCTCTATCAACTCTTACAACTTGTTGTGAATTAGCAATTACTCTTGTTTTAATTATTGTTTGTCGCTTTTTAGCTCTTATTATATTTTTTGAATTTATTTTGTGATTCTCAATTAGTGCGATTAAATCATCAGATGATTTATCATCCCCTACTACTCCACATAAACGAACATCTGCACCTAGTGCACTTAAGTTACTTGCTACATTTGCAGCACCACCTAAACGAGCAGAATCTTTACTAACTTTTACTACAACCACAGGAGCTTCAGGAGAGATTCTATTAACTCCTCCCCAGATATACCTATCAAGAATTAAATCACCAACAACAAGTATTTTCTTTCCGTTAAAGCTATTTACTATTTCTGTCAGGCTCATTATTTTTTTCCCATAGGAATAAATACTTTAAAAAAGTATAATAAGATTCCATCAAAGCAATTACAAAACCCACTTTACCTTCAAGTATACCTCTTTTTACAAAATAAAATTTTATAAATCGGCTTATTGGGTTAATAAAAACTTTAAAAAACGAAGCTCTTTTACCTCGCTTATATTCTTCAGTAGCCATTATCCTAGCATACTTTATTAGTCTACTAGCTTGGTCAAAAAAATCAACGTAAGTATAATGTAGTATTTCGCTTTTTAACTTCTCGACTTTACCAGAACAGATAGGCTTTTCATGAGGGTCAACCCCTCCCCATGTAATAGAATCTTTTTTAAAAAATCGAAGTCGATACTCCGGATACCAACCCCCTCTTCGCCACCATCTTCCTTGGAAGAACACTACGCGATTAATCTCGTAACCCTCACTTAATTGTTCTCCACCATAGTCTTTTTCCAAGACTTCAATAATCTCTTTTTTTAATCCACTAGATACTCTTTCATCTGCATCAAGGTTAATTACCCATTTATTCTCACAGAGGTCTAAGCCGTATTGTTTTTGGTCTCTAAAACCAGTCCATTGCCGATAGTGGATTTTTGCACCGAATTCTTTTGCAATTTCAAGAGTCTTATCAGTTGAACCAGAATCAATTAAAATTAACTCATCACAAAAATCGATACTTTTTAAACAATCAAAAATATCGTCTTCTTCATTATGACAAATTACAAACCCAGATATTAAGCTACGCTTCAAACTAATGATTAATCTGTAAAACGGTATTTAAAAATAGTCCAAAGCGCTTCAAATCCATCGCTCAAACCTATCTTCTTACCCTCTTCGTAGGTTCTACCTGAATAACTTATTGGCACCTCATAAATTTTCAATCTAAGCTTTGCTACTTTTGCAGTAATTTCAGGCTCAAAGTTAAAACGATCAGATTTAATTGTAATGTCATTAAATATTTCTCTTTTAAACATTTTATATCCTACTTCCATATCAGTAAGGTTTAGATTGGTAAGTATGTTAGATAAAAAAGTTAGGCCAACATTAACCATGTAGTGCCAAAAGAATAATACTCTGTGAGGGCCACCTAAAAATCTTGAGCCATATACAACATCAGCTCTGCCATCTAACATTGGGCCAAGTAAAGTTGGGTAGTCAACTGGATCGTACTCTAAATCAGCATCTTGGATTAACAAGATATCACCTACAGCATGTGCGATTGCTGTTCTAACTGCAGCGCCCTTACCTTTATTCTCAGAATGAAAATCTATTGTTAAATCAGTTTCTCCTGACTTCTTTAATTCTTCTAATATCTCTCTTGTTCCATCTGTAGAAAAATCATCTACTAAAACAATTTGTTTTACTAATTTTGTAGCTCTAACGCGCCTAATAATTTCTTTAATTGTATTTTTTTCATTGTAAACTGGTATGATTACAGACATCCCTTTTGGGAATAATTTCCAATCTAATTCACTCATAAATCGCACTCATTATTAATTCCAGATAGAAATGTTAAAATACTATTTCTATGCTGTTTTGCTTAGGACAGTCTCGTATAAATTCATTATTTTTTCAACACTATGTTCTGCCATGCAAAGCCTGTTTAAGCCAGGACAATTTGACTTATAACATGGGCTACATCCAATCTTAGCATCTAAGATATATGCCTCACTGCTGTAAGGTGCAGACCTACTTGGACTAGTTGCTCCCCACAGAGAAATTACTGGAATCTCACTAGCACTAGCTATATGCATTGGTCCAGAATCTGACCCTATTGCTAGAGATACGGACTTAAAAACTGCAATTAAGTCCTCTAAAGAGGTCTTTTTAACTAAATTAATAACGCTACTATTATCTTTAAGACCTGTAAGTATTTTGTTTGCAAATTCCTCCTCAGAACTACCACCAATTAAAACTGCTTTTATTCCATAACGCTCATAAAGCTGATTTATTAAATCAACATAACTATCTACAAACCAAAATCTAGACTTCCAAGTAGAGCCTAAAATCATAGCTACTAAGTTTTCCTTCCTCTGCCCTTTTAAAAGTTCAGCAATTTTATTTTCAGACTTAGTGCTTGCTTTTAAATTAAAATTTAATTTTTCATCTTTTACTAGA
Organism: uncultured Bdellovibrionales bacterium; assembly: GCA_964408435.1. GTDB lineage: Bacteria > Bdellovibrionota_C > UBA2361 > SZUA-149 > CAYOZL01 > CAYOZL01. The sequence goes on from CAYOZL010000012.1 coordinate 34,762, forward strand.
TTTAGATAATTTCCAAACTCTTGATAATGATAAACTTTAGAAGAAAAATGTTCTAAGGGAGCAATTGTTTCGGTTGAGAATAGCCAATTAAACTCTCTGCTATTTTCTTTATTAAATGCAATTCTTCTTTTCGCCCCAGTTGCAAGAGTTGTAACTCCGCTTTTAAAATGTCTTTGTAAATCAAGAACTAATTCGAAATTTTCTCTTTTTAATTCTCTTAAAAAACGAATAAAAACTAAAAAACCTCCTGGGCGGTAAAATTCATGAATTTTATCTATGTGAGGATGATTCTCAATAATTGAGCGAGAGCGAGGCTCTATTGCCCAGTGGATTTTTGTATTTGGACTAGTTTTTTTAATTCTGTCTAATAATGGCAAAGCTCTTGTTACATCACCTATTGCACCAAAGCAGACTATTAAGAGCTTTTTTGGCAGTGTTTTAGATAGGGCTGTTTCAGACATAAGCAAGCATACCCTAGTTCTTAATTCCTTGGGAAAAAGAATCTATATAAATGTCTTTATTAGTAGAAGAACTTAGAAACTTATTAACAGACCTGTTCCATCTACTTACTATCTTATTAATACTATTTTCTATCTCATCTTTATTAATAACTGAGGCTTTATCAAAATCGATAATATAAACTTCACCATTCTTATCATAAAGAACATTTCCTAGGTGTAAATCAGGATGAAAAACTTTTTCATTAATTATTTTCCTAGCCAATAGACCTGCCTTATAAGCAATTTCTTTTATCTCCTCATTAGAACTTGGCTTTTGATTTAAAAAGTTAAACGAATCTTTAATATTCTCAGTAATAATTATTCCTGAATAAGTAAGACTAGATTCTTTCACTGCTACTGCAATTACCTTAGGAACATTTAGCTTTTTAATACTATTTAAAATTTCAAACTCTTGAATTGGTCTATAGGAGTTAGATAAAGGCTTAATAAAAGTATCTTTTAAAAAATATCTAACTAAACCTCCTCTTCTATAACGCCTTACTACTAAATCAGTTCCATTTATATTCTTTTTTAAAACTTCTCCTCTTACACCTGCTACATTTGAGATATTAGAATTTAAGGATTCAAGATATAAATCTTCAACAATTTTATTGTTAACTGTTTTAGTAAAACTATTATTAATTAAGACCTTCACGTTAGCAGACTTCCTTACTCGCTAAGATTTCCAAACAAGCATCTAAAACTTGCTTGCTAGTAATTTTGTTCTGGCAAAAATTTGTTCCCGTAGGACAAGTATTACCCCCATGCCTTCCACATGGTCTGCACTCTAAATCCTTAACTTCTACAATCTTATTTTTAACCATCCAAGGAGTATAACCAAACTCTGGCACTGTTGCGCAAAAAATAGCTACTGTTGGAGTATTAACAGCTGCAGCAATATGCAAAGGAGAAGAATCATTAGTTATTAAACAATCTAGCTTTGAAATTAAACAAGTAGATTCAGATAAAGATAATTCTCCAGCTAAATTAAGACTCTTATTCGATTTAATCTCCCTACATTTCTCGACATCATTTGGGCCACCAACTAATACAACATTAATGTTTTGATCTTCTAAACTAGATACTAACTCTTTAAACCCACTAACAGTCCATCTTTTTGTAGCCCAAACACTTCCTGGCGCTATGCCTACTATTAGCTTTTTATTAGTGCTAAAACTTTGCTCAATAATACGATCTATCTTCTTAGCAGAATCAGCAGTGAAGAATAATTTTAAAGGAATTTTTTTCGGTTCTAAATCAATAGATTTTAAAATATTAAGAATTCTTAAAACTTCATGACTTTCTTTACCTCTAGAACTAGTTCTAGAATATAGAAAACTTAAAGCGGATTCTTTAAAACTATAAGTTTTACTGACTTTAGAGAAAAAACATAAGAGTGAAGTTCTAAGAGATTTATGCAGTGATACTATTTTTGAATAATTGTTATTCTTAATTAATTTAAGAATTTTTAAAAAACCTGCAAGACCTGAATCACTTCCTCTTTTATCGTAGATCAGTACTTGGTTAAATCTTGGGTCAGATTTAAATAACTCTGAAGATATTTTAGTTGTTAGTAAATCTATTTTAGCTTCTTTAAAATTGTCAACTAGTTCAGTATACACCGGAGTGGAGAGCACATTATCTCCTATAAATCCTGTTTGAATTACTAGAATCTTCATTTATTAAGGCTGTCTACTTAAAATTATTTTAACTACTTCGGATAAATCTTGAACGGAATTCTGAGATTCTTCTTTACTCTCTTCTTTTTCTGAGTTTATTAAAAAACAATTTTCTTTTTTTAAACCCGCATTAATTCCAAACTCTACATCACTGATTTTATCCCCAACCATTATAGAGTTAGATCTATCATAATCGCATTCTAAATCTTTTAACATTCCAGTTTGAGGTTTTCTTGTATCATCATTATCACCTGGCTTTGCAGGCGATAGAAGTATTTGGTCGATTTTTGCGTTACTGTTTTCAGATTCAAGCTGTTTAAGAAGTTCTTGGTTAGTGAGATTTACATCCTCAATACTCGCCATTCCTCTTGAAATAGCAGACTGATTAGTTACTATGATAATACGAAAAGAGTTTTTTCTAAGCTCAGAGATAGCATCAGCTACGTTTTTAATAAGCTTAATTTTTGAAGGCTCAGTTACATAACCAAAATCTATATTGATTGTACCATCACGGTCTAAGAAGGCTAGCTTGTGAGTCATAATGAAGAATTATCATGATTCAGCAAAACTACCAATAAATCACCAAAAAAAACCGCCCTACTAGTGCTTAATTATTAAGCTTTTAAGCTGCAAACATCTCCATCTGGCTAGTTTTTAGCACTATTGGAATCTGAAGCTTATCAGGACATAATTTTGTTAAAGCTTTTAGTAAAGGCTTATGAGACTCAGGTCTTAACATCTTAAACTCTTTATCAAGCTCTAACTTTCTAGCGAGTTCCATATTCTTAATGCTCTTTTGAGAAGACTCTGAATTTTCAGCAAGGGATCCAAGAGTTACATAGTCACTGTATCTATCGATTAACTCTGCAAAGTCCCAAGCATCTCTTTCAAACCCACCATAAGGAAGTATTGGCCCCACACTAACTGCAAGATTTACCCCTTGAGCTCGAACACCTTGAATTGCTAAAAGTCTCTGAGAGACAGTTGGCATACCCGGTGTGTATCTCGCTATGCTTGATTCTTTATTCGACTCAATAAACATATTAGCAATTGCTTTATCACCCATTTTTTTCAAAATCGGCAAAGCTGCAATTAACATCGGAGACCTAGTCTGAATTATAACCCTAGCAGGCTGATACCTCTCGAGTAATTCTAAACAAGCCATAGTGTTATCGAAACGCTTATGAAACGCAGAGAAAGGATCAGCGATAGTTCCGAAATAAATTACCGAATTCTCTAATTTACCTTTTTTTCTCAAGTCCCAAAGATGTCTTTCTAGATTAGCCCTAACATCTGTTTTGTATAGAAAATACTTCCCTACAGGCAATTGATAGCTTCTAGTATCTTTTAATCTAAGAGCATACCTATTATAAGAATTATTTTCTTCACTAGCATCAACGCTAGTGTTTGCATGACTAGAAAAAGTTATACCGTTTGGATAACTATTTAAGCAGCAAATATCCCCTGCTCCTTCATGCCAGTATCTATTATTTATTTCAATTTCCATTTATTTTATTTACCTCAAAAAACGCACATTAGTATTAACCACTTTCTTTCATCCCCATGCTTAGTATAACCCATTTGAAGCTATTACTTCAAGCTTTTTAAAGCATAAAAATCGGCTTCAAACCCTTATATTTATTGAGTAATATAATTTTTTCATACCGAATAATTGTTCTAACTTTAAATTACTTGAAACTAAATAATAAAATTTACATCTTAAAAATTATGCAAAGAAACATTCAAATAATCGAAAAAATTAGACGCCCTTTTAATAACAAAACGACGTTTCAACTCTTTGACGAGAAACATCCTAGAAAGAATCTCCATAAAGATTTAATACTAGTTGAAGCTTTGATCTTAGATAATTCAAAAAAAGAAATAACAATCCAAACTAGCTCAAGCTTAATTCTTATTTGCTTACCGGTATTAAAAAAAATTAAGCAATTAAAAATAGACTTAGTTGTTAAAAGAGGCGAAGAACCCACTGAATTGCTAGGAATTGCTAAAATCCTTAAAACACACAAGCTAGATGTAAGAGTTAAATATAGCCCTATTAACGTCTAATTGGCTGTTAAAATGCTCATAAATAAGTTAATATCAGGCCGTGGAAACAATAAGCAAAAAGAAAATCTATATTTATTTAATCGCAGTGTTTTTTTTCTCAAGTTGCGCCACTGCTAAAAAGCCTGTTCCCGTCGGAACAATACCTCAAGCTAAAAAGCCCACTGTAGCTGATGAACAATATGGTCATAAGGCCTTTGGTCAAATTACAAAACAACATCAGCTAACTTACGACCACCCTCGGTATAACGAACTTCAAGAAGTAGTTAAAAGACTTACTAGCTCAATCAATGCAGATAAAGACCCTTGGCATATTTATCTACTAGATGCAGATAATGTAAAAAACGCAGGAGCAACTAGAGGTAATCATATTTTTGTTTGGACTGGAATGCTTAACTACACAAAAGATGAAAACGAATTAGCTGCAATTATGGCTCATGAAATTTCGCATATTCTGGCAAGACATACTGATCCAGATCAATATGAAACTATGAAAAAAGCTTTAATCGGAATTGGCTCGATGGCAATTGGAGTTGCTACTGCGAATGTAACTGGCATTGGACAAATTGGACAAATTGCTACTCAATTAGGAAGCAAAGTTGGAGAAGGACTTTTTCTTAATCCTTACTCACAAGGCAAAGAGCATGAAGCAGACCAAGTTGGATTATTCTTAATGGCTAAGGCAAAGTTTAACCCACAGGCTGCAATAGACTTTTGGCAAAGAGCTTCAAATGATTCTTCTTTTAGCTCTGGTGCTGCATTCTTCTCTACTCATCCAAGCTCTGGTGACAGAATGCAACGCTTAAGTAGTATGCTTGCACAAGCGAATGCTGTTTACTTAGGTCATAATACTGTAAATACTACTCCATATGGAACACAAAGTGCTCCTTTAGAAACAGTTCATTCAAATACAAGTTCAACACAAGCTATAAATCCACCTATAAGCCCTGAAATAACTTCACAAGAACAATCTCCACAAGAAAGTACTCCAGAAAATTCTATAGACACTTGGGATGTAGGAAAGTAAATAAGTAGCTAAACAAATACATTCAGCAGATCTAAATGGAAAAATCTAACTTTATAGTTCAAATTCTCAAAAAACATAACAAAGCTGTTCATACTAGATTTCCGCCAGAACCAAATGGCTACCTCCACTTAGGACACGCAAAATCTATTTGCTTAAATTTTGGAATAGCTAAAGAATTCTCAGGTAAATGTAATCTAAGATTAGACGACACTAATCCAAGCACAGAAGAAACAGAATACGTTGAATCTATAAAAAATGATGTAAAATGGTTAGGCTTTGATTGGGAAGAAAGAGAGAAGAATCAAAAAGAACACTATGCCTCTGATTACTTTGAGCAATTTTATCAAATTGCAATTAAACTAATTAAAGACGGCAATGCTTATGTTTGTAGCCTAAACGCTGAAGAAGTTAGAACTTACAGAGGGACATTAACTGAGCCCGGGAAAGATAGTCCTGATAGAAATAGAAGCATTGATGAGAACTTAAAAATCTTCGAAGAAATGAAAGCTGGAGAGCATCAAGACGGAGCATTTACACTAAGAGCAAAAATTGACATGAGCTCTGGTAATATGAATTTAAGAGATCCCGCAATTTATAGAATTAAACATCAAAATCATCACCGCACAGGAGATACATGGTGTATCTATCCAATGTATGACTACGCCCACTCAATTTCTGATGCAATTGAATCTATTAGCCATTCTCTTTGCACTTTAGAATTTGAAGATCACAGACCACTATATAATTGGTTCATTGAGCAATCAGGCTACAGTTTTAATTCAGGGGCAAAACCTCAACAAATAGAATTCGCAAGACTTAATATGACATACACAATATTAAGTAAGCGTAAATTATTACAATTAGTAAAAGACAAGCACGTTACTGGCTGGGATGACCCTAGAATGCCTACCCTTTCAGGAATTAGAAGAAGGGGTTTTACTCCAAGTGCGATTAGAGAATTTTGTGACAGAATTGGAGTTGCAAAAGCGGATAGCACAGTTGATTTAGAATTATTTAATTTTTGCCAAAGAGAAGAGTTTAATAAAACGACTCAAAGAAAAATGGCAGTTCTAAATCCAATTAAACTTATAATTGAAAACTACCCTGAAGATAAAACCGAAATGCTTGAAGCTGTAAATAACCCTGAAGATGAAAGCGCAGGTAAAAGAAAGGTTAGCTTCTCAAAAGAACTATACATTGATAGAGAAGACTTCAAGGAACAAGGTAATAAAAAATGGTTTAGATTAAGCCTTGGAAAAGAAACTAGATTACTCCATGCATACTACGTAACATGCACCAGAGTAGTAAAAGAAGGTGAAGAGATTAAAGAAATATACTGCACTTATGACCCAGATACCAAAGGTGGTTGGTCTGAAGATGGTAGAAAGGTTAAAGGCACCATTCAATGGGTAAACGCAAAAGATTATACAAATATTGAAGTTAGGATTTTAAATCATTTATTTTTAGATGAAAAACCAGGTGATGATTTTATAGAAAAATTAAATCCTGAGTCTTTAATTACACTTAAAAACTCTGTTGCTGAGAATAGCATTTCAGAAGTAGATGAAGCTTGTCAGTTTGTAAGAACTGGGTATTTCACTCCCGATAGTAAGGATTCTAGTAAAGACAAATTAGTTTTCAATAGAGTTCTGGCTTTAAAAGATAGTTTTTCTAAGAAAAAATAACGACTACAATATGAGTGTAATTAAAAAATTCTCATACTACATTACTTATGTAATCTTATGCATATTAGTAATGCAAAAGCCTATATCAATACCGCTTTCTATTCTTGCGTATTTTATTTATTCAGAATTTAAATTTTTTAAAAGACTTTTAATGAAGTAAATTTTTTATTACTTCACTTCCATTAATTCTTTTTTACTTACGGAATCAAGTATCTTTACAATATACTCATTATCAGCAACAACTTCTTTTACTCCTGAGATAAACTTAGCTTTTGCAAAACTTGGCATCTTATCAACAGGAAAATCTTTTAACTCCAAACTTAAAATTTCACCTTCCCAAGATTGTCTAATTAACTTTGGGCCAATAATCTGATGATTTAGAAAATACTTTTCAAGTTCTTTTTTTGGATTAGTCTCTTTAACTACTAAAGTATTCTCAGTTTTTTGTTTAAATGTATTTTCTAAATTAAGAATCGCATCTTTACTAGGGGCAGTTTCTTTTGCTTTTTTAAGGTAAAAATCAAATTTTTCTTTATTAGCAATTGTATTATATGCAATTGCACCTACTGCATAAGCTGAGAATAATTTATCATCAGCACTTATTATTTCTTTAAGAATCCCCTCGCCTTTATCTGCCTGATTAAGTTTAAACTGGACCATCGCATAATCAGCTTTAGCATTTAAATCATTTGGTTTTAATCTTAAGTATCTTTTATAATAACTATCGGCCTTATCTAAAACTCCACTTTGTAAACATAAAGAAGCTAAACCAAGTAAAGCTTCGTCATTTTTAGGATTAATATCTAAAACATTTCTAAAAACTTGAACGGCCTGCATAATTAATTGCATGTCGCCTTTTTCAAAACCATTTTGAACCAAAGTAAATGCTAAGTTCATATTAGCTTTTTCATCTTTTGGATTAGTTAGGACTACTTCTTTTAGATTTTGTATTTCTTTTGCTATTTTCTTAGCGGGTTTTCTTTCCGCTGGTTGTCCTAGATAATTACTGAGCCCAAAAGAAAGGCTCCAAAAAAATAGAGTAAAAGAAAGCATGTAGAAAACTGAATTCATTAGAAAAAGACCTCTCTATTAACTAAATTTTTAGGATCAAATAAATCTTTGATTTTTTTCAGCTCTTTAAAAGCCCCACTTACAGCACTCTCTAATTCAACAATTGTTGTTTTTTCAAATTTTATAATATTTTTTGACATAATTCTGAGTAGAAAACTACAAATATGCTAATCACTTTGCAATAGTTTGCAAAAATATAAATTAAGCATATAATCAGTAGGAAATGCTCTTTCTCTTTTTGTTTAGCTAATCAGTTTAATTAAGTTTGTTCATATAAAATGAGCAAATGGACAGTCTATTTGCGTTTTTCCCCTTACCTCAATTCCAAGGGTATAGAAGATGGAATACATCATCGCTGCTATTATTGCTGCTGGATTAGCATTTTGGATTCGAAAAGGAGTGATAACTCGTGCTTGGTACGATGCTCAAGTACAGAAACTGATAGAACTACCAAACGGAAGACGTCAATTAGTCTTTCGTTCACTACCAGCTTTTAACAAAACGTCAGATGCTGGCTTTGACTTCTTTATGAATCTCAAACTTATTTTTGCTAGGAGCACAACAACAGCTCAAACCTCTTTGATGGATTTGGAATCAAAAGATGGCTTTCAAATTCAAAACCGCCTCCTTTTATCAACAAGATGTTGGCATGTAGGAGATGACAAGCAAAAATGGATTTCAGCAATTACCTGCGAAAGCTACTGCATGCCATTGTGGTGGAAGGCAGGTAAAAAGACTTCATTGACATCAAAACTTCTTTTCTTAATTGGTATCAAAGCCTCCTATGGTAATGAATTTATGCCAAAGCCAAGAGGTTTGTTAACCACAGAAGCAGACTTGGAGTTCATGCTTGACCCAAAGAACTGGTCGCTAATTGACGTTGAGAAAAAAAGTCATGCGCAAAGAGTCTTAACAACCATTGAGATTGCAAGGCGCTGGAAGCTAGAAGAGCAACTAGGTCAATTTAAACTTACGCAACCTGAACAGCTAGATCTCTCAGCAGTTTCAGACCTTTCCGTAAGAATTAAACCAATTCAAATTGACTGGTCCTCAAAAAAGGAGCAAGAGCTTCTTAGAGCAACTGGAATTGAAATCAATGGCTAGCAATAAGGAGGTTTTACTCGTCTACAATCTTGTAGGCGAGCATAGGTGACTGTCCTTTCTGCTAATATTCTAAAAAATTATCAATATTTTCTAATGATTAGACCTCTATTGCTTGACCGTTGCTAATTGAACATATATTTAATCATCCCAGTAATACTATACACCCGTAGCTCAACTGGATAGAGTATAAACATGCCTTAATGCATGTTTATGAGACTTCACAATTATGCACTTGCATAATTGACATTAATCGTGATTAGAAGTCATTTGCTCTGTTGATTTGATTTATGGCAATGCTATACAAAACAAGAGTTTTTTTAGGCACCCGTAGCTCAACTGGATAGAGCAACTGACTTCTAATCAGTAGGTTCGAGGTTCGAGTCCTCGCGGGTGCATTTTTTTATACTTTGTCATTACTACTTAGAAGCAAGAATCTTAGTATTCGAAAGCTCTTCAATCTCACTATATTCAACGTTATAGTAGCGCTTCAAGCTCTTTACTACATTCTTTGTTTTCAAACTTATTAAAAAGCTTTTTAAAATATCATAATTTTTTGCTTCCAATAACCTATTAGTTGCCCAGATAGATTTTTGATAAGCGATATTTGCTAAGTCTTGATTATAGGAAACAAAACTATTTGTTAGCTTAGATAAATGTGGAATATCAGTAATATCAGCTTGTTTAAGACTTTCTAGTTTAAAGTCTCCTAGCTCTAATATTTCAGCTCCTGTTGAACTCTGTTCTAAAATTTCTGTTAAAATCATTGCTAAGCCTTCATCAAGCCAAGCAGGACAATTTGAATCAGTTAAATGGTCTAGAACTGCATGCACATATTCATGTGTAAATAGTTTTTTAAAAATACTTTTTTTAATTTTAAAAAAATTATTCTTAGTAGATTTTATATAGATTACCTTATTGGAATAAAGAGCGTTGGCCCACTTACTAGAACCTGTTTGTTCATAGAACTCACTTGCTCCAAGTAATTTAATTTGCAGATCGCTTAGCTTAGGAATCTTAAAAAATGAATTTATTTTTTTCTTTTGATTGAATACAATTTCCTCATAAGATAGCTGCGAAATATTTTTTACTGCCTTGGAATTGCTAACTTTAATCTCATTTATAGCTTCGGCTTGTAGTACTCCTACATTCATAAAAATAACTAAAATAGTGCACAAATAGCCTTTCATATAAAATTTTTACCACTAAGGCTTAGTTTGTACAATAAAAAAAATATAGCTAAGTCACTATAACTACTACGTAAAAGATTTAAGCTAAAAAAAGTAGGAAATAAATGACCTGAATGCTTGACTTATTTTGTCATAATGGAAAACTATGGCATAAACTTTTGTCAGGAAAATTTTAGGAGATAAATTATGACTAGAAATTCACTTTTATTACTAATAGCAATTGTATTTGCAGTTAGTGTACAAAACTTAGATGGGGCTCAAGCACAGCAAAAGCCTGCTAAGAGTATCAAAGCAAGAGCATCTTTTGCACCGTCTAGTAAAAATAATCAGTTACTTCCACCAAATGCAAAATCTGGTGAGTGCTATGCTAGAGTTTTTCAACCACCAAAGTATGAAAACATCACTGAACAAGTTTTAATGGAAGAAGCTGGTGATAACGTAGAAGTAATTCCTGCGGAATATGATTGGCAAGAACAAAAACTAATTTCTGAAGAAGCTAGTTACCGTCTAGAAGTATTGCCTGCTACTTATGAGTGGGTTGAAGAGAAAGTTGAAATTTCTCCTGCAACTGAAAGACTAACAAAAATTACTGCACAGTACGAATGGGTAGAAGAGAAGGTAATTGATAAGCCTGCTCACACTGTTTGGAAGAAAGGTAGAGGATTAGTTGAAAAAGTTGATAACGGAACTGGTGAAGTAATGTGTAAAATTGACGTTCCAGCAACTTACAAAAACGTTAGGAAGAAAATTCTTAAAACTCCTTCTAGCGTAGATAGAGTTGCGGTTCCTGCACAGTACAGAACTGTTAGAAAGAAAATTATGAAGTCTCCTCCTTCTACTAAGAAGATTGAGATACCTGCTAAGTATGAATTAGTAAGAGTTAAAAAACTTATTAAGCCTGCTGAGCAAAAAATCACATCTAACAAGCCTAAGTACCAAACTATTACTAGAACTCAAATAGTTGGCGAAGGTAAAATGGCATGGCAACCTGTGTTATGTGAAACTAACCTTAACCCAACATCAATTAAGGCTATTCAATCTGCTCTACGTAAGCAAGGTTACAAAAGCGTAAGAGCTGATGGAGTATTAGGTGGTTCTACAATTAGAGCACTTAAAGCATTCCAAAAAGCTAAAGGATTAGCTGTTGGTGGTGCTACTATTGAAGCATTAGAACTATTAGGTGTTAATATCTAAGCTAAGTATCTAATACTTTAAACACTAAAGGCGGCTAGTTATACTAGTCGCCTTTTTAGTTTTACGTTTAAATCTCGACTAGTATTGCCGAGCATACCGTTAGCGAAGCTACTAACCTTTGGCTAGAGGTGGGGAAACAAGATATTTTGACTCAGGTTGATTTTTAGTAAAATTAGGCTTTAGCCTTCACTCTGAAAATTAACCTGAGTTAACTATATTCTAGCCGCCTTTTTTTGTCTTAGACAAAGTCTCAAAATAGCATTGCTCATAGTATCCTCTGCCCCGATACCGCTATCTTTAAGAGCAAAATCTAATTCAGAAATTATATTTAAAGAATGTTTTAACTGCTGTTGATTAAACTTATTTCTATGTAAATGCACTTTTCTAGCAAACCACGGATTAGATAGTTCTTTAGAACCAGTTTGACTAACTAGAGTCCTGTAACACCTTCCTAAAAAGGAATTAATGGCTAATGGATGCATACCTTGTCTAAAAATAGTTCTAAGTAGCATCTCAGAAGATTCAACATTCTTATTTGCAATTGAATTAAAAAGTTCAAAACTATTTGCTTCTGTACTTTTAGAAAATTCTTTTTTCACACTTTCGAGCTCAATCTCATCATTTATCAAGCAGATTCTTGCAATACTTGAAGATAGTTGTGTTAAAGAACCATTAAAAGAACGAACTAAGTATGATATAACCTCAGCTGATATCTCTTTTTCAGTATATTCTGAAAATTCTTTTTTAATCCATTTACTAAGCTTAGCGGAAGAGAAATCTTCAAAAATAACCGATGTGCCAACTTTTTTTAATGCCGCAGATAAATCATCGCATACTAATATTAACAAACTAGTGCATAGTCCTTGCTCAACAGTATTTATAATCTGTTCCATTGAGCTAGCCTTAAGCTTTTTTGCATTTTTAATTATTATAATTTTTTCAGTTTGAAATAATGATTTAAATTTTAAATTCTCTAGTAATACTGTAATTGCTTTTTTAGAATTTAATTCATTTGCATAGTAGTTAACTACTTCTGAGTTCTTGAATCTATCAATAGAGGATGTAAGCCAGGTAATAGCTCTTTCAAATCTAAGAGAGTCTGGGCAAACAAAGACTAGAGGAAGCTTTAAGCTTTGATTAGAACAGAAACTATGAATTTCTTGGTCTACTTTTATTAATTTTAATTTTTTAAAAAGTGCTTCTGATTTTAAATTATTACTAGCCATTTTGACTTTATAGCAAAACTAGCTAATTTACTAAAACATGAGCGATATTATTGAACACATAGATGTAACTTGCCCAAAATGTTTTGAAAATATCTTAATTCAAATAGATAAATCTACAGGTAACAATCAAGACTTTATTTACGATTGCGAGGTCTGCTGTAGACCTCTCAATATAAGATTAAACTTAAGTGGGAACGAGATACAAAACATAGATGTATCCTATGCTAATTAGTTTAATTTATTCTCTTATGTTGCCTTCTGGACTTTTGCAGGCGTTTTAATTTCTCTTAATTTCTTTATAGCCTTAACAATATTTGCTGTATCAAATCCCATAAAAAGTTCATCACCTACTAAAGTAGCTGGCACACCTGCTGTTCGACCTCTTACTAATTTTTGATAATGCAACATCGCATCCCTATTACTTTCAACATCAGCTTTTGCATAGGAAATATTAGAATTCTTAAAAGTTTTTTCTAAAGCAGTACAAACTGGACACCATGAAGTTACAAACATAGTAACAGGCACTTCCCCTTTTTTACCCCCAAATTCGCTAAATATTTTATTAGACTCTTCAATAGTTATGGCCTTAGAGTCTTGCGCATTAACGCTTGTAGTTAAAAATTGAGAAGCAACTATGAAAACAAATGCTGTTGCGATTAGAAAAGAAAATATTTTATTCATAGCAGTACTATACTCCAAAAAAGTGAAAAAGAAACTAATAAATAAGCTGTTAAGCTATGGTTATTATTGAGATTTAATCTAATTATTAAGTTCTAAAAATTTACTCGTTAATTCTTTAGACGTAGAGTCCTTCACTTTGTCTATTACTTCTAGCTGATTTGAACAGTATTTTACATGTTTAGATTTCCACAGGTCGAAAACAAAATTAGACCTCTTATGACTCTCAAGAAATGGGAGTATAATCTGGCCATCTACAAATTTAGTATAAATTACAGTTAGATGGCTGCTAGTATTAATTAAATCTTGATACTGCTCCAAATCATCCTTAGAACTAAGAGAGCTATTTAACATTAAGATTTTATAACTTTTTCCTAGAAGTTTTTTTCCTTCAATCTTTTTTCTAGAGATTAGGCCAGCAATAAAACCTGCTATTTGTGTAGGAACTGCTACTAATAACACCAATGTTCGAAAGAAAAAATCTTTTAGGCTCGCTTGTTTATAAACTCCATAAGCTGTTGTTAATTTAAAAACTCTAAATAAAATCAAAAAAAAGATTAAATAAGATAAAGCAGGCAAAAACTTATATAATAAAATAAATAAAACTAGCTCTATAAAAATAGGTAAAACTTTATCAATCGTTATTAAATAATATGCACTACTAAGAGCTCCTATTTCACCATCGCCTTTAGAGTAATGATATATTTTTTTTATCATCCCAAAGAAACTATCTGGAAGCTTCCAATGACAAAATGCTTCTTGATTAAAGCTTACTGCTTTTGATACAGACTTGGCATACAAAGAAAACAAAGTATCCTCACCTGCAAAACTTAAATGTTCAGGAAAGCCACCTACTAGGTCAAAAACTCTTTTTTTCACTGCCATACTTCTAGCAGAGGGCAAAAAAGTTTCTGGGTTTACATTCTCTATAGAAGGTAAGACAAACCAAGCAAAGGCTTTTTGAATTGAATTTTTAACTATTGGCTTATACCAACCTGCAACTAAATCTATTTCATCATCAGTTAAAAAAGAATATATAATTTGCTCTGAATAGTTTTTATTTAAAGAAGTTCCAGCATCTGCAAATAGTAAGTAATCTGATTTAGAATGCTTTACTGCCTCATTTCTTCCTTTTGCAATTGAGCAATTACTAGACTTGACTACTTTTACTTCAATATCTTTTTCCTTAGACCAGGTATTTATTAAATCTACTGTTTTATCACTTGAGCCTGCATCGCAAATAATGAGACTATTCGCTTGAATGGTTTGATGAAAAACTGAATTTAGGAAGTCGACTATACTGTCTTCCTCATTAAAAGTAGTTGTGATGATATCAAATGTAATTTGCTTTATGTGCTTTGCTTTTGGCTCAATATTGACACTTTCAGCCACTATTGATCGTAAAAGCATAGAATCTC
>CAYOZL010000013.1:0-44736 GCA_964408435.1 uncultured Bdellovibrionales bacterium
TACAATTAAGATTTAAACTAGAGAGAGAAAGATGAAAAATTCACTACAAATATTTATGGATCGTGTTGCTATTACTGGTTCGGCTATTTGCTTGCTTCATTGTATTGCAATGCCAATATTTTTAATCATATTTCCATCATCTATATCTGTTTTGCTACAAGACGAGAAATTTCACCACTTAATGATTTGGTTAGTCGTTCCATCAAGTTTACTAGCTGTAGTTATCGGTTGTCGTAAACATAAGGACTCTTGGGTCCTAGCAGGAGTAGTGCTTGGAATTTTGGTTGTGGCTTTTACTGCAATTTTTGGGCATGACGTACTAGGGGAAAGAGGAGAGAAAATCTTTACAATAATAGGTGCTACTGTATTGGCTGTATCTCATATTCGTAACCAAAAGTTATGTCGGAAAGGCTCTTGTAATCAAAGTGTGTAGTAATAGTAATTAGCAGGCGTCTAAAATTGCTAAATTTTTTTGTCCTTATCTGTTTAGGAGCATAAATGAAAGTAGGACTTGCTCAAATTAACTGTGAAGTTGGAGACCTGGAACAAAATTGTTCTAAATTCGATAAGTATGCAGCACTTGCCAAAAAACAGGGGTGTAAAGTTGTACTGTTTCCTGAAATGTCTGATACAGGGTATGTTACTTCAACTTTTTCTAAGTCTGCACAGACATGGCCAAGTGTAGGATTTAAGGCTGCAAGCAAAGCTGCATCTTTACATTCAATTAACTTGATTTGTGGTATCTCTGAAAAAGAAAATGATTCGGTTTATAATTCTTTAGCTGCTTTTAATGACTCTGGAGAATTGATTGCTAAATATCGCAAAACACATTTATTCTCACCTGCACCAGTGAGTGAAGATAAATATTGTGTCCCTGGCTCTAAAGCTGTTGTTGTGGAAATAGCTGGAATACCTTGGGGGCTTTCAATTTGTTATGACCTACGATTTCCTGAACTTTATAGATCATTAATGCTTAAAGGAGCACAGGTATTATTCAATGCAAGTGCTTGGCCTGCTACTCGTCCCACTCATTGGGATCACTTAAGCCGTGCAAGGGCGATAGAAAACCAGTGTTTTTTTCTTGGGGTTAATCGAGTTGGAGTTGATGAAAATCTAAGAATGCATGGTAAGAGCAGAGTCGTAGCTCCTATGGGTGATATTTTAGCAGAGGCTTCATCTGATGCCGAAGAACTTTTAGTAGCAGAAATTGATTTGAAACTTATTAATGATTTTCGCACTAAAATTCCAGCAGTTAAATCACGACGAGATGATATTTATGGTAATCTAAAATGCCGATAATGATATCTATGAAAAACAGAAGCAGTAAATAGCACCATTCTTATTATTGAATTTTTGACACTGCGTATCAAAATCCAGTATTCTATAAATTCTTAAACTTGTTTAGTTTTATTAGTCGTATTGGAACTGTTATTTAGCTATTTTTGTAAATTATATCTGCTACAGGTATAATTATACTCAAAAAGAACAAAGCATATGTTTGATAGTAAGCCGTTTTTGGAGTTCTAAATTGATTGATAAAATAAAAGACTATTTCTTTAGAGGCCAATTTTTTGGTGAAGTTGATATTATCAACCATAGAGTTGTCCAAGGCTGGATCTACGATCTTAAAAACCCTAACAAATCTATTTTAGTTGAAGTTGTAAAAGACGGAAAGATTTTGAGTAAAACAGTTGCTGATGAATTTCAGCCTTTGTTGGCCTCTTCTAGGTTATCAAATGGTAATAACGGTTTTGTTTTAAAGCTTAATGAGGATGTTTGTGAGAAAACTCTAATTATTTTTAAGTCTGAGAAAAAAGTTTTAAAAAAATTATTATTAAAAAAACTCTCCTTAGAAAAACCTAAAATAGATAAATCTGCGATAAAGATAAAAAAAATAACAAATAATTTATTATTAGGTGAGGTAAGAACAGATAGAGGCTTTATATTTACTAGACCTAAGTTAGTAATTTATGTGAATGGATTTTTTCTTGGGGAAAAAATAGCTTTCTTGCCATTTACGCTTAGAGATAAAAATGCTTTTGGTTTGAAAAAATCACGAACAACTTTTTCTTTTGCTGCTCGTATTCCTGCTACGTCTATGCCAAATTTAGTAGAAGCAGGGAAAAAAATAACAGTAGAAATATTTGATAATGTAGGTGGTAAACTTTTACTTAAAGAAAAAGTTTTACCAACAAAAGATTTACTTTTTGATGAAGATTTTTACTCTGCAACAAATGAAGATCTTGCTCATTCATCTTTAGAGACTATTTTGCACTATCATCTTTTTGGAAAAAAAGAGTCTCAGAAAATAAAATCTAATTTGCCTTATAATCGTCATCCACATCCCCTATTTGATAGTTATTTCTATGCTAGGAAATTTTTATTTCCTCCAAGTGATCTTCTTAGCCATTATCGAGAGCGTGGAAGTAGGAAGAATATTACTCCACATCCTCTTTTTGATTCAAAGTATTACAAAAAACAAGCTGGAGATTTAGAAGGTCTTACAGCATTAGAGCATTATGTAAAAAAAGGAATAAAGAATAATCTCAATCCGCATCCATTATTTGATATTAAATTCTATCGTTCACAAGTATGGGGTCAAGCTTATGAGAGTAATGATCTTTTAGCTCATTATATGACAGAAGGATATTTGAGTTCTTTAAACCCTCATCCTGATTTTGATTCTCATTACTGTGCCCTAGTCAATAAATCTCCTAAGCACCCTGTGCCACTTGTTTCATATCTTATGGCAAAGCCTAAGTTAAAGAAAATGAATAAGACACGTGAATATTTAAATGGACTAAATATTTATCCAGATAAAAATGATTTTACTATCATTACCACATCACATGAAGCTTCTCTTACAGGTGCGCCACGAATAATTTTAGAGTTACTTCGTGGTTTCTCAAAAAATTACAATGTAAAATGTTACTCCTTAATTACTAAACCTGGACCACTTATGGATGAATTTAGAAGTGTCTCTAAGGTTATTGATCTAGAGCATGCGAGGGCATCTGGAGTCGGTAATACTGGAGCTATAATAAAAGAAATTTACAATGAAAATTCTTCCTTTGTTATCGCTAATTCACTAGAAACGCATAAATTAATGGAGACTTTTTATGCTCTAGATATTCCTTTTACTGCTCTTATTCATGAGTTCTCTGAACTTTATCCTAAGCAAATTGTTAAAAGAATAGTAAAGCACGCTGATGCACTTGTTTTTCCAGCAAAATTAGTTGAGCAAAGTGCTGCTAGGAGCTCTGGGGAAGTGTTTGAAGAAAAGAGTTATGTTGCTCCACAAGGTTTTTCTCGCAGCGAGTTTCTTCTAGATAATAAAGAGCACAATCGAGCTCTACTTAGAAAAGAGTTAGGGTTAGCTTCAGATACAAAAATAGTGCTTGGTTGTGGTTCAGTAGATATTAGAAAAGGTGTAGATCTTTTCATTGCTATTGCTAAAAATGTTCTTAGTAAGGAAGACTCTAAGATTAAATTTGTTTGGCTTGGTAATAATGAGGAAAAAGATTGCCCAGGAGGTCGTTTTCGATTTTGGTTAGAACAGGATTTAAAACGAGCTGGGTTAAATGATAAAGTATTTTTCGTAGGCAGCAAAAAAAGTGTAGCTAAATACTTTCAAGCAGCTGATGTTTTTTTAATGACTTCCAGATTAGACCCTTTTCCTTATGTTGCTTTAGAGGCAATGCATAGTGCTCTTCCTCTCATTATGTTCAGTGGCGGGAATGGGGTAGTTGAATTAGTGAACGAAAATAGTGCTGTCGTAATTCCCCATTTAGATATTTCAAAGGCTTCAGAAAAAATTATAGAACTAACTAATAATCCTATCTTAGCGAAAAAAATAGGTAGTAATGCAAAAGATCAAATCAAGCAAAAACTATCTCATAAAGATTACTTGCAAACTATGATTGATATTTCGATGAAAATTTCTAATGAGCAAACTAGGAATTCTTTTATTATGGCTAATGAAAAGCTGTTTGCTAGTAACAAAAATTTTACTAAGAAAAACTCTACCAAGAAAAATTATAGTGCTGTTGCATAAAATTAATTGTTGGTTGGTAAAATTCTTGAAGTTTCTTTTCTAATTCTCCTTCATCTTTTCTAATATAATTACCTTTATTTAAATTTATTTCTTTTTCTGTCTTGTTTATTTGTTCAAGATCTAAAAAGTCATAAACTTTATTTAAAAGTTTTCCTTGGTCTTTTACTAGTCCCTCAAATGGAACAATTAAAATTTGTTCTTCAGGGAAATAGCTTTGCCAGTAACTAAGAAAAAAATCATAGAGCCCGTAAAATAGATGATGATTAATGTTTAGCTTGTCAGAGTTAAGAAAAGTTTTTGTTTTTTCTTCGAAAGAAATCTCCTTATTTGTAAATAACTTAAGGTCATCTATGCTAGCTAGTAAAGTCTGTTCAATCGAACGATTTTCAAATCCTAATTTTTTCATATGGTAGTAATGAGAGATTGCTCGGTCAATTGGATTTCTGAGAATAAAAATTAGTTTTATTTTAGGGAAAACTTCTTTTATTCTTTTTGCAAACGGGCGAGCATATATGCCTGGATTTGCTTCTCCAGTTATAAAAGTTGAATCTGCTCTTTCTCGTTGAAAATGTGAGAGATACCATTCTCTTGGTACTTGTTTATTCTTGAAATAGTCAAATTCAATTTCTTTTAATATAGGAGGGATTACTCGAGGATGGGAAGCAACACCGTCAAAAAAAGATGTTGTGCCAGACTTCATTGCTCCTACAATAATAAAACTAGGCTCAATGCGATCTTCTTTAAGTAAGGACATCGTTGGATGGCGATCGTCTGTAGCACGAGCAATATACTTTGTTGCTAAATCATAATTACCCTGCATTTTTAACAAAAAAGCATATGCTATTAACTGTCGCCAATTAGCTTCTTTTTTACTAACAACTGTTTTGAGCATTTCTATGCAGTCTGCATTTATCTGAGGGTCTTTAGCTAGATATCTAAAATTCTCTAATGTGATAGATGCATTAGGGCTTTCAATTATAGCTTGTGTATTATGATAGGCTGCGCGCTTAGTGTCTCCTTCATCGTATAGAATTCTTGAAAGCTCTTTGTGTGCTTGCGAACTTCTTTGATCTCCAAATGAGGCGATTTCTAATAGAAGAGCACGGGCTTTTTCTTTTAATCCAAGTACGTGATAGCGACTTGCAAGCCTTGCAAGTGAGTGGAAATCTTTTTTACTTTTAAGAAGAGACTCTTCTTGGAGTGCTCTTGCAATTAAGTCTTCATGGTCAGCTAGTTTTGTTATCATTCTAATTTGTCTTTACTTGAGATAGCTCTGCTAAATCTTAATATAACTTATGCTAAAAATCTAATTAAAAGGATTTTCCTTTCTTTTTAAAACCTTAATAAAACAAATTTGTAGTAAACAAATTTCTCTAATCTGCGAGTAAATAGAAGTAATAAATAAAAAATAAATTAACAATAAACTAAAAAAGGAGATAATATGTTTAAATATTTATTAATTATAAGCTCGTTATTTGTAACTAATGCTTTTGCAAGTACATCTTTAGTGGAATTAGTTCAAAGAGAATCAGAAATAGATGGGCCTGAAGCAGTTGAAAGTATTGAGCACGTTGTTAACTCAATTAAATCTGCCTTAGAAAAAGGTGAGGATGTGCAAATTAGAAACTTTGGAACATTTTATTTGCAAAATAGAAAAGCTAGAAAAGGAATAAATCCTAGAACTAGAGAGCAGATTGATATTCCTGCTAGAAGTTATCCTAAGTTTAGAGCTTCTGAGAATTTGAAGAAGTTAGTTAGGGGTGAGTAGAGTTTATTTTAGATAGACTTTTTTTGAGGAAACTTTAATTAGTTTCCTCTTTTTTTCTTAGTCTTAATCTTGGTCTGAATTCTTAGTCCTAGTCCTAATCTTAATCCCAGTCTAATTTCTTATTCTTATGTCCCGTCCTGAAATAAGTCTACACTTTTTCGAAAGTAGAAATAGGTATAACTAAAAAATACAGTATAGAAGGAAAAAATATTTAGATTAAGACTAGGACTAAGAATTCAGGCCAAGACTAGGATTAGGATTAAGACTAAGAATTCAGACCAAGACCAAGATTAATACTAAGATTAGGAAAAGATTGAGAGAGAATCAGGGTTTAATTTATTTCTTATATCCCAGTTGGCATATCAAAAAACTCCCATTCTAGGCCGTATTTCTTAGCAATAGCCTTAGTTAAATTTATCACGCCTAGCATTTCACTTAGATAATGGCCCGCACAAATTACATTTAGTTTGTGGTCTTTGCAGTAGTGATAAATAGACTGTCTGGGCTCTCCAGTTATGAGGGTATCAAAGTCTTCTTTTTTATAATTTTGTAATTGGTCACAACCTGAACCAGTAACTATACAAACTTTTTCTGGCTTTTTAGGGCCAAAGTTTAAAGAAAAAATATTAGCTGTAGTTTTTGTTAGGGGTAAGAGTTGATCTTTTATTTTGTTAATTATTTCATCTAGTTTTAATTGTTTAGAATTTTGCCCAATGCAACCAATGAAATGACTTCCAAGTTTTGCGCTAGGTTTTACATTTTCTAATTCAATAAGCTTGGCTAGTGAAAAATTATTTCCGTATTTAGGACACGCATCAAGTGGTAGGTGTTGAGCTATTATACTAATTTTTTTATCTACAGATAATTCATAAATTTTTCTTAGATACTGAGTTTCCAAACTTTGTTTTTTCCAAAAGATTCCGTGATGAGCAATGATTAAATCAGAGTTACAATTCTCAATTGTGCTTAAGCCTACATCAACACTAGCTACGACTTTTTTTATGTCTTTTGCAAAGTTTACTTGAAGACCGTTTAAGCTATAATCTTCATCAGTGAATTTGTCAGAATCTAGTTCTTTACTAATATAGTCTGATATCGTTTCTGCATTCATTATTTTTTGAGTTAAATTTGTTAAGCAAATGTAAACATAATTTGACACTTCTGTCTGCTAAAGAGAAAACAAGAGCTGAAAAATTTTTGAAAAATAATAAGACATTATTATTGTAAGGAGTATATAAGTTGGCAGCTTGGTTTTCAATTAAAAAAGCACCTAAACCGGATACGGAACAAACTGATAGAGTAGAGATTCCTGGTGGGTTATGGACGAAATGTAGCTCTTGTAGCTCAATTATTTACACTAAAGAATTAGAAAGAAATCATTATGTGTGTGTGAAGTGTGAAAATCATTTTAGATTAAGTGCTGAGCAAAGAATTAAAATTTTATGTGATAGAAATTCTTTTGAAGAATTTGATGCAAAGTTAAAATCTACAGACCCTTTGGGTTTTAAAGATAGAATAAAATACAAAGAAAGATTAAAAAAAGCTGAGAAGAAAACAGGAAAGCCAGATGCAGTTTTAACTGGTAAGGCTAAAATTGATGGTCATGATTGTGTGCTAGCAGTTTTTAATTTCTTTTTTATGGGCGGTAGCATGGGTACTGTCGTTGGAGAGAAAATTGCTAGAGCAGTAGAGGCTGCGACTAAAGAAAAGCTTCCAATGATTATAGTATCTGCTTCAGGTGGAGCTAGAATGCATGAAGGAATTTATTCTTTAATGCAAATGGCAAAAGTGAGTGCTGCTTTAGTAAGGCATTCAGATCAAGGTCTATTATATCTTTCTATTTTAACTGACCCTACTACTGGTGGAGTAGCTGCTTCATTCTCTATGCAAGGAGATATTATTATTTCCGAGCCAGGTGCATTAATCGGTTTTGCAGGCCCTAGAGTAATAGAACAAACTATTAATAAGAAATTACCTGAAGGATTTCAAAGAGCGGAGTTTTTACTAGAGCATGGCATGATAGATATGATAGTTTCTAGGTCGAACATGAAAGAAAAGGTATCTCAAATTTTTGAAATTTTAAATTAATGAAGTTAATTTTTTCTTTTATTTTTTTTTTCTTGCTAGTTCCAAATGCTTTCTCTCAAATAGAAGCACCTGATAGAAGATACTTATTCGAATCAGACAGGAATTCAAGATTACACAAAATTCAGCAAAGGCAAAAAACAAAAGAAAGAAGAGCTCGGATTCAACAAAAAAGTATTAGAGAAGATGGTAAGCCTTATAATATAGAAGCTTCTTCACTTAATTACGATAATGAAACACAGACATTAAACGCAGATGGAGAGTTATCTTTAACTTACCAAACTACGGTTGCAGAAGCCTCAAAAGGTAGCATCAATTCAGTTACAAACGATGTACATTTAGAAGGTGATGTTAGAATAGAGGATTTAGATTTTGATTTAACTGCGGATGAAGTTGAGCTTAATTTAGATAAAGAAACTGGTGTTATGAGAAATGCCAGAATGAATTTAGAACAAGGTGGTTATAAGTTAAATTCAAATCTAATTGAAAGAGTAAATAAAGATACTTTTCAATTTTCTGATGTAGATTTAACTACATGTGAATGTGATGAAGATTGTCCTCCTTGGAAGATTAATGCGAGCAAAGCGAGAGTTGAAAGTGAGGGCTACGGTGAAGTTTGGGATGCGACTTTAAATTTTTCAAATGTACCTGTTTTTTATATTCCTTATTTAATTTTTCCAGTTAAGAATCAAAGACAGTCTGGTTTCTTACCTCCAACTTTAGGTGTTGGTGGTCAAAGAGGCTTAGAGTTAAGTGCACCTTTTTTCTGGAATATTAATGAATCTACAGATGCTACTATAACTTCTGTTATTCAAACCTCTTCTAGAATTGGACTAGATTTAGAGTTTAGAAAAGTATTTTCCGAAAAAAGTAGATTAGATGCGGGTTTAGTTTATTTGAATGAGTCTCTTAGAGGTCGAAACGAAGATGGAAGTCCTAACCTACAAGGAACAGTAATTGATGATTATTTCGATCCAAGTATTGATGAGGATAGAGTTGGCTTATATGTAGATCATAATTGGCAAGGTAAGATTGCAGGAGTAGATTTTCAATGGATTCTAGATGGTAATTTCGTTAGTGATGATTTACTGCCTAGAGAATATGAAAAAGATGAAATAGCTTTTTATAATTCAAGATTTGTAACCTCTAGGGCAGTAGCTAGAGCATTTTTAACTGATACTACTACACTAGATTTATCTTCAGAATGGAACCAAGCAATTTTAGATAACGACGATAATATTTTTCAACGTCTACCTGAAGTTTCTTTGAATTCTTTAAATATATTTAAGCCATTTGGAGATAATGATTATGGTCTAAAACTAGTTTCAAGATCTAATCTTTCTTATGTCAACTTTGAGAGACAAGCAAATTTTAAAGGCTCTAGAAGTGAGTTGCATCAAACTTTATCAGTGCCATTCTATTATCAAAATTATTTTGAAGGAAGTCTTGAAGGATCCTTAAGAGCGTCTTCTTATTCTTTATCAAGAGAAGGCTCTTTAGTCTTAACAAACTCTGAAACTGGAGAAAGTGAGGAATTTTTACTTTCAGGGAGTTCTAATCGAGTATTACCTGCTTTAAATGCAAGAGTAGGAACTGTGTTTGAGAAAGTATATGATGTTTCTGACAGTTCATTTCTTCAAGCCATTCATGATGTCGGTCTTAGAGGTAGAGCAGGGCAGTTAAAGCGTTTTAAGCACACTATTGAACCTGTAGGCCGGTATCAATTTATTCCAAATGTAAATCAAAACGATACTCCTTTATTTGACTCATTTGATAGAATAGCTAGTAGAAATGTTGTTACTTATGGAGTTGTTCAAAGGCTATATAGTAGAACACAGGGTCGCTCTGAGTATCTTTACGGCATAGAAGAAATTACCCCTGAGCTTCAAGACTTACCAAGCACAGTGCTTCCTAGCCCTTTAGAGGATAAGGATAGACTAGGGGTAAGTAGTCCTTCTTTTGCAAACGATGTTTTTGCCCCAGTTCGAACAGGCGATATCGCAGAGTTGATTAGATTTGAAGTTTTTCAATCTTATAATATAGATCCTGAAATTGATGATCCTAACACCAGCTCTGATAATTTTAGCGATTTATCTAGTAGGCTTCTTTTTAATCCAAATGAGTATTTAGCTTTTGGTTTTAATAGTAATTTTAGTATAGCAAATACAGAGTTTAGTTCTTATAGTCTTGATGCACAATTAAGGTCAAAAAGAGGAGACCGTCTTTTAAGTCGTATAACATTTACAAATTCTAATTTAGCTGGAGTTGATGATATAAGGCAGTATGAGACCAATCTAGAGTTGGCAGTAAGTAATAACATAAAATTTGCTTACTATGGCAGGTTTAATGACATTGACTCTAGGTTTGTGGAGCAAAGAGGTGGTTTTAGAGTTACTAGTGATTGTAATTGTTGGAGCTTAGACCTTTTAGCTGGAGATAGAATTAACCCAGATGTAGCAGAGCTTGGTTTTACTGTTACTTTGTTTGGCCTAGGTGAGTTTGGAAATTCTTTTAGCCGAAGAAGATAGCTGTGAATATAGCTGGGAAGATTTAAGAAAAGAGATCTTAGGAGAAGATAGGAATGAAAGGAATAATACTTGCAGGTGGTCTAGGTTCAAGACTTTCTCCATGCACAAAG
This sequence comes from uncultured Bdellovibrionales bacterium, assembly GCA_964408435.1. Taxonomy (GTDB): domain Bacteria; phylum Bdellovibrionota_C; class UBA2361; order SZUA-149; family CAYOZL01; genus CAYOZL01. Next base: position 10,546 of record CAYOZL010000013.1, read on the forward strand.
GTTACAAATAAACATCTATTGCCAGTGTATGATAGACCAATGATTTTCTATCCACTTCAGACTTTAGTAAATGCTGGAATCGATGACATTTTGATAGTAACAGGTGGGCAATTTGCAGGGGATTTTCTTAAGTTGCTTGGAAATGGAAAAGAGTTTGGATTAAAACATATTAACTACACTTATCAAGAAGGAGAAGGTGGAATAGCAGAAGCCTTAGGCCTTGCAGAGCATTTTGCTGGTGATGATAAAGTAGTTGTTATCCTAGGGGATAATATTATCGAAACTGATATTAGTGATGTTGTAAAAGATTTTAAAAACCAAGACCAAGGAGCAAAAATCCTACTTAAAGAAGTAGAAGACGCTCAGAGGTTTGGGGTAGCTGAAATTAATGGAGATAAGATTGTTGAAATAATTGAAAAACCTAAGAATCCAGTTTCTAATTTAGCAGTTACTGGAATATATTTTTATGACTCACAAGTCTTTAAAATGATTCATGGATTAAAGCCATCTGAAAGAGGAGAGCTAGAGATTACGGATGTGAACAATATGTATATTGAAAAAGACCAGATGACTTATTCAATGCTAGATGGTTGGTGGACAGATGCTGGAACTTTTAATTCCTTATTAAGGGCAACAAATCTCGTCGCACAGAGTTCGCAGAGTTAGGGAAGAGACACAGAGTTAATTAGGTAATATTAAGATAAGCAGATGAAGATATTAGTTACGGGTGCAGCAGGTTTTATTGGGTCTAACTTTGTAAGGTGGGTTTTAAGTAATAAATCTCCAGAAAAAATAGTGGCATATGATCTTTTAACTTATGCTGGTAACCTTGCAAATTTAGATGATTTATCAGAACAAAATAATCTTAAATTTGTAAAAGCAGATATTAGAGACAGAGATGCTTTAATCAAAGAAATAAAATCAGAAAAAATAGATACTATAATAAACTTTGCAGCTGAAAGTCATGTAGATAGATCAATTGATTCACCATTAGATTTTGTAAAAACAAATGTAGAAGGCACTCAAGTTCTTCTTTCCGTGGCAAGAGAGCTTGATGTTGATAAATTTATTCAAATTTCTACAGATGAAGTTTATGGTTCACTTGGTCCAGAAGGAAGATTTACTGAAAGTAGTCCAATAGATCCAAGTAGTGCTTATTCTGCATCTAAGGCAGCTTCAGATATGCTAGCTTTAGCAGAGTATAAAACATTTAAAAGACATATTTGTGTAACTAGATGTTCTAATAATTATGGTCCATTTCAATTTCCTGAAAAATTGATTCCATTATTTGTAACCAATTGTTTAGATAGTAAGTCAGTGCCAGTATATGGCGATGGAAAAAATATTAGAAGTTGGTTGCACGTTGATGATCATAGTAGAGCTATCTGGTCCGTACTAGAAAAGGGTAGAGCAGGGGAAGTTTATAATATTGGTGGAGCTCCAGAATCTGAGAAAGAAAATATTTTTGTTACTAAAAAGATATTAGAAATTTTAGGAAAAGATGAGAGTTTAATCGAATATGTAGAAGATAGAAAAGGTCATGATAGAAGATATGCAGTTGATTATACTAAGATTAAAAATGAATTAGGCTGGGAACCTCAGGTTGGCTTTGAAGAGGGGATTAAGAATACTATTTCTTGGTACTGTGAAAATGATAAATGGTGGAAAGAAATTAAGTCTGGTCAGTATTTAGAGTATTACGAAAAGCAATACGGTAAGAAACTGTAATAACGAATGTTAAATAATGAATATTAAGAAAATACTTTTAATCGGTTATAAAGGTATCTTAGGTTCTGAATTAAAAGAGCTTTTACCTGAGAGTATACTTGGTGATGTTAATTCTGATACTAGCTCACAAGATTTCATAGATATTACCAATTTTGATGATTTAAAAAGTAAAATAAATGAATTTGAACCAGAGATAGTTATTAACTGTGCTGCTTATACTCAAGTTGATTTAGCAGAAGCTGAATCTGAGAATTGCTTAAGAGTTAATACACTAGGTGTATTAAATTTAGTTAAGGCACTAAATGGTAAAAATGCAAAGCTTGTTCATATTTCAAGTGATTATGTTTTTGGTAGTTTGGAAAATGTTTCTAGTCCAATTTCTGAAACAGTAGAGCCTAATCCTTGTGGGGTTTATGGCTACAGTAAATTCTTGGCTGACCAGTATATCTTACAACAAAAAGAACTAGATAGTTTGATTATTAGAACTAGTTGGTTGCACGGAAGAAATGGTCCGAGTTTTATTAAGAGTATAACTAAGGCCGCGAATAATAATGAAAGTATTAAAGTAGTTAACGATCAATTTGGTTCTCCTACATGGGCGCCTTGGTTGGCTCAAATGATTGTTGATCTATTAGCTAAAGATGCTAACGGAGTTTTTAATGTGTCTTCTAAAGGCAGTATTAGCTGGCATGAATTTGCAAAAGAAATAGTTGAAAAAAGTGGAATTGATTGTGAAGTTAACACTCAAAGCACTGAGGAGCTAGGAAGACCTGCAAAGAGGCCTAAATATTCAGTTTTAGATAAGACTAAGCTAGAGAGTTTTTTAGGAGTAGAATGTATTTCATGGCAAGAATGTGTTACTGAACACCTTAAATATAACTCTAAAAACACTTAGAACATAATGAGTAAATTAACAGTAGGCAGTTTAAATAAATCATCAAAAAAAATAGCTGTAATTATGGCAGGTGGAAGCGGAACTCGCTTCTGGCCATTGAGTAGGCGTGCGTTTCCAAAACAGTTTTTGCCTTTTGGGGAGGAAGAAAAAAGTTTAATTTACGATACGTATAAAAGAGTTAAGCCAATAGTAGATGATGTTTTAGTGGTAACAGCTGCGCATCAAGTAGATTTAGTTAAAGAGCATTTACCAGATGTTTGTATACTTGCTGAGCCTTGTGCAAGAAATACTGCTGCTTGTGTTGCTTATGCTTCAAAATACATAGAATCAGAAGTAGGTGATGTAGCAACTTTATTTCTCCCTGCAGATCATAAAATTTCTGGTGAAAAAGAAATTCAAAATACTTTTACTAAAGCTTTAGAAGTAGCAGAACAAAACCCTGTTTTGGTAACTATTGGAATAGTTCCTAGAAAACCTGAAACTGCTTATGGTTATATTAAAAAAGGCAAGAGCTATAATGATGATAGTTTTTTTGTTGAAAATTTTTATGAAAAACCTAATTTAGAAAAAGCTGTTAGCTATTATGAATCTGGAGAATTCTTTTGGAATAGCGGAGTTTTTGCTTGGAAGATTAGCTCTATTAATTCTAAATTAGAGCAGTTTTTACCTGAAGTCTTTAGTATAATAAAAAGTTTCGATTTTAATAATCAAGAGCAAATTGAAAAAGTTTTTAAATCGATACCTTCGGAATCTATTGATACCGGTGTTATGGAAAAAACTGATAACGCAGTTGTAATTCCAGGAAATAATTTTCAGTGGATTGATATTGGTTCATGGGACTCGTGGACAGAGAATATGATTGGCGAGCAAGATAATATACTTAAGGGGGATGTCCTTTCCCTAGATTCTAAGGGCTGTGCAGTAGTGAGTAATACTACTTCTACTATTAAGGGAATTGGAGATAAAATAGTTGCGATTATTGGCTTAGAAGACATCGTAGTAGTTGATACAGATGATGCTTTACTGGTATGTAAGAAGCAAAGTTCTCAAGATGTAAAGAAAGTAGTTCAAATACTAAAGGATAAATCTAGAGAATCTTTAGTTTAAACCTTAAAGAAGAGTCTTTAGGGAAGTATTTCGAGGGAATTTTATGAGTAAAAAGGTTGCTTTAATTACAGGTATTACAGGTCAAGATGGTTCATACTTGGCAGAGTTTCTATTATCTAAGGGCTATCATGTTGTAGGAATGGTCAGGAGATCTAGTACTGAGAATTTTGAAAGAATTAATCATTTAAGAGACAAAATAGATCTAAAGCAAGGAGATTTACTTGATCAACTTTCATTAATTTCAATACTTAGAGATTCAAAGCCCGATGAGGTCTATAATCTTGCTGCTCAAAGTTTTGTACCAACAAGTTGGAACCAAGCAGTGCTAACAGGAGAGTTTACAGCAATTGGTGTAACTAGAATGTTAGAGGCAATTAAAGAAGTTGATCCTAAAATAAAATTTTATCAAGCTAGTAGCTCTGAGATGTTTGGTCGGGTTAGAGAAACTCCTCAAACTGAAGAGACTCCTTTTTATCCACGCTCGCCTTATGGTGTAGCCAAGGCTTATGGTCATTACATTACTGTAAACTACAGAGAAAGTTATGATATGTTTGCGGTTTCTGGAATTCTGTTTAATCACGAATCTCCTAGGAGAGGAAAAGAGTTTGTTACTAGAAAAGTAACTGATGGTGTAGCAAAAATTAAACTCGGTTTGGCAAAAGAGATACGTATGGGTAATCTAGATGCTCAAAGAGATTGGGGTTTTGCCGGGGATTACGTAAAAGCAATGTGGTTAATGCTACAACAAGATAAGCCAGAAGATTTTGTTATTTCTACAGGTGTTTGTTATTCCGTTGAAGACTTAGTGCGTATTGCTTTTGAGCATGTCGGACTAGATTGGAGAGAATATATAGTAACTGATGAAAGATTCGTTAGACCTGCAGAAGTAGACCTTTTGTTAGGAGACTGCACAAAAGCTAAGAAACAACTAGGTTGGGAGCCTGAAGTTAGTTTTGAAGCAATGATTAAAATGATGGTCGATGCTGATATTGAGAGACTTTCTACTCAGAAGTAATCTAAATAAAAGAGACTGTTTAATTAAGAGCTACATATATAAGAGAAAAGACTTATGCTTGCACTAATAACTGGTGGTTATGGTTTTGTTGGTCGTCATCTAGCACATCATTTAGTTAGCTGTGGTGATGATGTTGCTTTAACTTATCTAGGTGGAGAAAAAGAAAAAGTTCTTAGTCAGGAATTAGATCTTGAATTAGGAGAAATAGCACCTCCTAAAACCGTTCAAAATATAGCACTTGATGTGGCAGATAAAGATTTAGTTAATGATGTTATTTCATTAATTAAACCTGATGTGATCTATCATTTAGCTGCAATATCATTTGTGCCTGATGCAGAAAAAAATCCAAACTTAACTTATAATGTAAATACATTAGGAACTATAAATATTTTAGATGCAGTAAAAGCTCATTTGCCAGATACTAGAGTGTTGTTTGTTGGTAGTTCTCAATCTTATGGAGCTCCAAGACCTGGTTCACTTCCGCTTTCTGAGCTATCTGAATTAAGACCGTCTAATGAATATGCTTTAACTAAAACTTACGCTGATATCGCTTGTTATACAGCTGCAGAAAGAGATTCTTTAAAAGTTGTTAGAGCAAGGCCTTTTCAACATTCTGGTCCTGGTCAGAATCCAATGTTTGCACTTTCAAGTTTCTCAAAACAAATTGCAGAAATTAAACTAGGTAAAAAAGAGCCTGTAGTAAGAGTAGGAAATTTAGACGTAAAAAGAGATTACAGTGATGTTTCTGATATTGTTAGAGGCTATAGAGAAGCGGCATTGAATGGTAAAATTGGTGAAGCTTATAACTTTTGCTTTGGCCAGAGTGTTTCAATGGAAGAGATGCTTAAGCTCTTAATTCAAAGAGCAGGAATGGATATAGAAATAATTGTAGATCCTGAAAGAGTAAGACCAGTGGATGTGCCAGATGTATACGGAACTTACGCAAAGGCTCAAAAAGACTTAGGTTGGAAGCCAAGGATTCCTCATGAAGGTATGTTAGATAGTTTGCTTACTCATTGGATGGAAGTTTTAAGTTAAGATTAAGCTTTTACAATAACTACTTTAATTATCTATCCTAATTAAATTCTGCCTTCGAAAGCATGTATACGCCAATAGTTGTAAATAATATACTTGAACTAAGTGCAGCTGTATAAACATCAATTAGCTCGGCTGAGCCTAAAGCTCTAAATACAGCATTAAAAACATAGTATGAAAATCCAACACTGAGTCCAATTACTAAGTTTAATGCAAGTCTATTAGACCTTGATGGGAGTATTGCTAATGGGTAAGCAATTAGAATCACTATAATATTGATAAATGGAAAAGCGATTTTGCTAATTAAATCTACTTTGTAATTAGAAGCAGAGATTCCTTCTGATTCGTTCTTTTTAATTAATTCTTTAAGTTCAAAAAAAGATAGAGTTTCTGCTTTTCTTTTAGCATTGTAGAAGTATTTTGGTTTTTCTTTAATAATTAAAGGAAGTTTTGGGTGAGAGGCTAGTAAGAAGTTTGCTTTATTTAAGTTAGCAATCTCAGTAACATTAAACATTGTCCAGCGAACCAACTCGTTATCACTCCAGATTGCAGATTTTGCATCTACTTTTTTCTCCAAGTCGAACTCTTGATTTAATTTAAAAATAGAAATATCACTTAGCTTAGAATCTCTAGAATTATAATACCCAACATTATAAAATAAGTTTTTATCTCTAAACCAAAAATTTTCTCTATTATAGTCTCCTTTAATCGCTCTTTTTTTAATATCTAAAGAAAAAATGTCTTGGCCTTTATTTAAGGCCCAAGGGACTATAGTTTCTCCGTTTATAAATAGAACCAATGAAAGTAGAGCTCCTATCATTAGCAGAGGTTTTATTAATGATGTTGTGCTTGAACCACAGGCTCTCATAGCAGTAACTTCTGATTTTTGAGAGAGTTTTCCTATGCAAAGTAGGGTGGCAATAAGTGTTGCAACAGGTAACATTAATTGAATAATCCAAGGTATCTTAAGTAGTATATAGGATACGCCTAGATGAAGTGGTGCTGAGTGTTTTATAAATGTTTTAGACTTTTCAAAAGTTTCAATAACTAAAAATAGAGTAGTTGCCGTAAAAAGGCATAGTAGGAAGATACTTAAAAATTCTTTAAGAATATAACGCCAAAGAATTGGAAATTTTAGTATTTTTCTCATTTAGTTCATTCTTAAGTCTTAGCTTTTCTACTTAATACTTTAGCAATTTGTTCAGCAACAGAAGTCCATTGCTCAGTGTTGATTTTATGAAATAAATATATAGAAAAAATCATTAGTAATATATTTGGTCCCCATACTCCTAATAATACTGGAATCTTCATACTTTCAGCTAGTGCAGATAGTAGTGCAAATAGTACGTAGTAAGTTAATATCACTGATATCCCTATTCCTACAGAAATTGCTCCTGCAGATGAAAGATTAGTTCTACTAGGTTGTATACCAAGTATCATAGCAATAATAGCTAGAAATAAGCATGATGCAGGCAGGGCGTATCTTTGTGCTCGCTCAACTTCGAAATGTTTGTTTTTTTTATGGGTTTTTGAAGCTTCAATTAGCTCGCTAACATACATCTCAGAAGATTTTTTTCCTCCATTTCTACTCCCTGAGTCGTATAAGTTACTAATTGGGATGTTAATTTGATTGACCTCAAAATTTGTAACTGTGAAGTCCTTGCCATGTCCTTCTGGAATGCTCCCATCAAAAAGTTTTAGAATTAAGTTTCTTTGTTTTTTATTTGAAAGTATCTCTCCATATTTAGCAATGAATGTTCTTTTAGAATCAGGGTTTGTTCTGTCAGATATAACAACATTAGTAAGTTTAGAGTCTTCTACAGCCTCAGAGTATATTGTTAGTGGTCCTAATTCATTAAACACACCTGGATTAACTGTTGAGCTCGCCTGAGTTTTTGCCATTTCAAATAAAGCCAGACCTAGCTTGTAAGAACTCCAAGGGCGTAGCCATAGTGTAATGCTAAGAGTGATTAAGCAGATAAACGTTGCAATAGTTAGAATTGGAATAGATAGTTTTTTTAAACTAAGACCAATCCCTCTAATTACTAAAAGTTCACTATCTGAACTTATTCTTCCAATACCGATAATTGTTCCTATCAGTAAGGACATCGGTAAGGCTATTTCAATAAATTTTGGAAGTAGTAATAAAAAAGTAGAAACTATGTCCCAAATCGGGACATTCTTATTAACAATAAGTTCTACTAATTTTATACTTTTAGCTAGAAATAAAATAGCTGTGAAAGTACATAGAGTAATTATTATTGGGACAATAACTTCCTTGCAAATGTACTTGTATATTATTGGGAAGTTTATCAATCTAGATTTAGGTTTGAGCTATACTAGAGACTTGTTGTTCCTGACTCTATCTTTTCTTCTTTTTTTGTATGCTTCTTTCTTCTTTCTTTTTTTCTTCTCAGAAGGCTTTTCATAAAATCTTCTAGATTTTAATTCTTTAAATACGCCCTCACGAATAAGCTTACGCTTTAAGATACGCATAGCTTTTTCTAAATTGTTGTTCCCTACATTAATCTCTATCATTAAATCTATAGTTTAAAAGTTAATAATCTGCTGTATCAGCAAAGTCGGTATCTATTATCAGGGCTATAGCATATATGCAAATAGATTAGATATTATAATAATGCATTAATTTTATTATCTATAATGCGATATTATAGTATGGCTTTTCTTGCTACGTCCTATTCAAATCTATAGTATCTACTAGAATTAGCAGTAAGCAATAGTATGATTGACTTAAGTTGTTATTATCAATCAAATTAATAGGTGGTTAGTAGTGTCAGAAAGTATAAAATTGTTAAAAGAATCTCAAAGTATTCTCGAATTATTAGAACAGCTTAGTACTGCTCTATCAAGTTCAGTAATGAAATCAGAAGACGTTGCTTGGGAAGGCTATTTAATTAATATATGTATGGCAAAAGCTAAGATTGAAAAAGCTTGCTCTCTAATTGAGTCTAATTCTACTATACCAGTTAGAAAGAGACTTTCGCCGTCAATTGCTAAAAGGATTAGAGAGGCTCCTAAAGGCAATGTTAAAGAAATTCCAATTAACTATATAGACTCTTTGGAGGATTTAGATGAAGACCAGATGGTTTTTGATCGTTAGTGCATTAATACTTTGTTCAAGTTGTAGTTCTCAGTTTAGAAATAGAGACCTAAGTAGATATAAAGAAGTAGCTAGTAAGTCTGATGCTAACTATAATTTTTTATTAGCTGAAATGGCTCTTAAAAATAAAGATTTTAACTCTGCCTTAAAACATTACTCCAGTGTTAAAAAATTATCAGGTGAGAATTCTCTTGTAATAGGCAAGAGGATTGTCGAAATCAATTTAAAAAAGGGCGACATACCTAAGGCGCTAAATGAAATTCAAATCCTTGGAGATAAAGCTGAGACAGATTCTAGTTTACTAAGACTTAAAGCTGGTATCTTAGCAAATGAAGGTAAGTATGATGAGGCTATTACAGCCTATAACAAGCTAGGAGATGAACTAGATAATGAAACTAGATTATTTCTAGCTAGTTTATATGCTCAAAAGCCAGATCTTGAATCTGCAAAAAAACAAGTTCTAACTGTATTAGATGAAGAACCAGAAAATATTTTTGCTAATTATTACTATGCGAAAATTTTATTGGGTCTAGATCAAAAAGATCTATCAGAGAAGTATTTTGTAAAAGTAGTTAATTCAAAGTCTGTTATCGAATCTGCACATTTAGATTTAGCAAAATTTTATATGATTAATAATCAGCAAGATAAAGCTATTGCAGTAGTTCAGGGTTTGGTGAAGAAAAGACCTAAGAATACTCAAGCAAGAACAATGCTTGGAGAATTGCTTTTAGGTGAGAATAAATTTGAGGAAGCTATTGATGAGCTAGAAACTTTATCTCAGATTGAGCAAAATCCAATTGAAACTCAAATGCGTATTGCCTCTTTAAAACTTAGACAAAGAGATTTTGAAGGTGCTGAACTTGAATTGAAATTAATTTTAGCTAATGAGCCAGAGAATGAACTAGCATTGTTTTATTTAGCTAATACTTATGTCGCTCAAAGAAGAATTGACGAAGCTTTAAAAGAAATTAATAAAATTTCTAAAAATGCTAAGTATTACAGAGATTCTAGAATGCTTGCCATTTTAATGCTTAGACAGGAACAAAGATTTGATGAGTCTATTAACTATGTTGATACTTTAATTGATTCTGAGGGTGAGCAAAGAAGACTTTTATTGCTAAAAGCAAACTTATTAAAAGAATCTAGTAAATTACAAGATTCTATAAAAGTATTAAAAAAATTAATAGAAAAAGACCCAGAACAAGACCACTACTATTTCTCAGTTGCAGTGATGTATGATGAGTTAAATGATAAAGAAAATACTATTGAATACTTGAAAAAATGTATTGAGGTTAACCCTAAAAATTCTAATGCTTTAAATTATCTTGGCTATACCTATGTTGAGTACTACGATAATAGGTACCAGGAGGCTGAAAAATTAATTCTAAGAGCAATAGAACTAGAGCCACAAAATGGTTATTTTATCGATAGTTTAGGTTGGCTTTATTATAAAAATGGCGACTATCAATCAGCAAAGACTTCCTTAGAGCAAGCAGTGAAGTTAGTAGCGGATGATGCAGTCATTCTAGAACATTTAGCAAGAGTTTATTTCGAATTAGGAAATAATAGAAGTGCATCTAAGATAGCTAAAAAAGCATTGATTTATGCCCCAAGCTCAGATGATAAAAATGTTTCGATACGTTTAAATGAACTTTTAGAATTACTTGGTGGAAAATAGAAATAAATTATTATTAGCCGTTCTTTCTTCCTTGGTGATTTCGTGTTCCTCTTCTAAGGGAAAAATACTTCCTGAAATTAATTTTGATAGAAGTTCTAAGCAAGCAGAAGTAAGTATAGAGCGTAACTCTATGCCATTTAGTGTTTTTTCTAACGTTGTGCTTAAAAAACTTTTAGTTAAAAAATCTTTTAATATAGTTTTATCTTATAAAGATATGAAAAACTATAGAATTGATGTCTTTAGTCCTGGTATACCTAAGTTACTTTTTGTCTTAATTAAAAAAGATTATCAAAACTACTTTTATTCAATTAATGAAAAAATTAAATATTTTTCTTCTAGCGATTTACTTTCTTATGCAGGTTTAGATGTTGAAGCTAAGTATATAATTAGTATGTTTGCTAATATCTTGCCTGCAGAGGATAAGGTTAAGAAAGTTGAAAATGTAAGTAGCTTTTATAAAGTGATTGCAAGTACAAGAACAGATATCAATACCTATGCTCAATATTATTTTGAAAAATGCGCATCTGGGAAATATAAAATCCACGGTTTGGAAGTATATGATACTAGCAAAGAATTGAGCCTATATTCTAAATCTGACTATGCTATTTCTCACTGTGAGGAAGACCATTCTAAAGCTATTAAATTTATAGAAAGTAAAAACGAGTTATATATAGAAATGAAAAATTTTAAATATAGAGATTTTAAAGAAGATTTTTTAAATTTTGATATAGCAAATTTTAAGACAATTTTAATTCAGTAGTTTATTATCTCTCATTCTAAAAGCTCATTATGATAGCGAGAGCTATAAGTGAGCCCACAATTATTCCAATTATCAATTGGCCTTTCGCAGAATAAGCAAACTTTTTAAATTTCCACTTACTTTTTCTAGACTTCTTACTTTTTGGTACTTTTAATTTTCCGGTTGAAGCAAGCCCCACAAACTGTGAGATCTCTTCAGTGCTACTAGGCCTATTTTTTTGTTTTTTCTCAAGTAGAGACATAATTAGTCTATCTAACCAAATTGGAACTTGAGGATTAATGCTAGAAGGTTTTTCAGGGTGATGTTTTAAATGCGCTTCCATTAACTCACTAGGATTTGAGCCTTTAAATGGTAGTTGCTTGGTTGAAATTTCGTATAAGACAATTCCCATTGCATAGAAGTCAACAGCAGGAGAGATTTTTTTACCCATCCATATTTCTGGTGCCATATAAAGTATTGAACCAACTTTTTGATTTCTTCTAGTAATATTGGACTGTTTTGGTCTAGCAACTCCAAAGTCTGTAATTTTAACAACACTTTTATTATTTATCAGAATATTTGCTGGCTTTAAATCTCTGTGCAGAATATCTCTTTCGTGTATAGCTTTTAACCCTCTACATAGTTGGTAAATAAAAGAAGTAGTAGACATTGGTAAATCTTTTTTTCTTCTAATTAAACTTTCAACTGAAACTCCATTAATAAATTCTAAACTAAAGTAGAGCATCTTATTAAAAGTACCTGCTTGGTATGTTCTAACTACGTTAGGATGATTAACTGCATTCATTAGATCTACTTCTCTAATAAATCTGTTAACGTAATCTGGATTATCTGAAAACTCAGAATTAAGTACTTTCAAAGCACATTTATTTCCTTCTAATTCTAGATCAATTGCTTCATAGACAACTGCCATACCGCCTTTACCAACAGTACGAATAATTTGGTACCGGTTAGCTATAATGGTTCCAGGAGCTAGAAATTGTGAATTTACTTCAGTTGTTTGCATATCTTTATATATCGGCAGGTGTTTCTAATTGTTTAAAACTATTTAGGATTCTTTTTGAGAATGATTAAGTGCCTGTAACTACTCATGTAATTCTATTTAAGATAGTTAGCAATAGTGTCGATAAACTAATATAGAAGAATTTAAAGGTATTTTGTGAATCAAGAAGAAGTAAAATCTCTCGAATCTGGAACTATGATATCTAATAGATATCATATTGTGAAGCTCTTAGGTCAAGGTGGAATGGGGTGTGTCTATCTAGCTAGAGATACGATTTTAAATAATGCAATGATAGCTTTAAAAGTTCTTCACTCTCAAATATCTGAGAATGAGTCTCATTCAAAAAGGTTTTTAAGAGAAGTAGAGTTGATGCGAAAAGTTAATAACCCTAATGTCGTTAGAACTTTTGATGTAGCTATAGATAAAGGCTTGCTGTATTACACTATGGAGTATGTTGAAGGAGTTTCTTTAGAAGAAATGGCTAAAGATAATCCTTTATCATATAAAGATTTAAGTGAGATTATTATAGGGACTTGCGAAGGACTAGAAGCTATTCACGAACAAGAAATAGTTCATAGAGATTTAAAACCAGCTAATATAATAATTCTAGAAGATAATAAAATTAAAATCACTGATTTTGGAGTTGCAAGAAATAAAAATTCCAATTTAACAAAACATGATGAAATTATTGGTTCTGCAAATTATATTGCGCCTGAGATATGGCTAGGTAAACCAATTACAAATTCAGTAGATCTGTATAGTTTAGGAATAATATTATTTGAATTATTAGTTGGTAGAGTTCCTTTTGAAGAAGATGAGCCTGCAGCAATGATGTGGTTTCACATCAAGGAAGCTCCAACTCCTCCAAAATCAATTAGAGAATCAACACCTAATTGGTTAAATCAGTTAACTTTAAAACTTTTATCTAAGAGACCAGAAGATAGGCCTATAAATGCAAGGGCAGTAGTTGATTTGATTAAGCGAAATAACAAAGTAAATCAGCAGTCATCTAGAAAAAGCGCTGTTTATCCAAGAGCTAGCACTGGTAATTCAGGACTTCATAGGGAGTCAAAAAGATATAGTAGGAGTCATAAAAAAAATAGATTTAGTTCTTTTTGGAAAATTGCAACTGGGTTTGTAGTCTCAGCTATTTTAGGTCTAGCTGTGTATTGTTATTATTTTTTATCTAAATTCTTACATTTATAAAAAACAGGTATTTTAAAGAAGTAAGTAAAATGGAACAAGAATTAAAAGTTGGTTATAGTCTAATAGATACTAAGTTTAATATTATTGAACAGCTTGGAGTTGGTTCTACCTCATCTGTTTATAAAGTTAGTCATAAAAATTTACCTGATAATTATTTTGCTCTGAAAGTTTTACATCCAAGCTTAATGAAAAACGAAACTGTTGCAAAAAGATTTCAAAGAGAATTGCTAGCTTCTCATACTGTAAATCATCCAAATATAGTTAGAGGTTTTGATTTTATTAGACAGGGCTCTATCCTAGCTTATACTATGGAATTTGCAGATGCTGGAAGTTTAAGAAAGTATTTAGAAAAAAATAATAAACTTCAATATAGCGAAGCTATTAAGTTAGCTGTACAGTTAGCTGCAGGCTTAGGTGCAATTCATCAAGCTGGAGTTATTCATAGGGATTTAAAACCAGAAAACGTATTACTAACTAAAAATGGATATTATAAGATTTCAGATTTTGGTATTGCAAAGTTATTAAATAGTAAAACTTTAACTAAGCAGGGTGAAATCTTAGGACAGGTAGAATACAGTAGCCCAGAATATGTTAAAGATAGTAAGTATGATGAAAGGTCTGATATCTATTCATATGGACTTATAATCTATGAGGCAGTGACAGGTAAAAAAGCTTTTGAAAGTAAGGGAGCTTACCGAGACTTATTAAAAAGAGTAAATGAAAAAGCTCCTTTACCAATAGAGCTAGAGCCGAAATGCCCTTCTACTTTAAATGCTTTAGTGCAAAAATGTTGCGAATTAAATCCTGAAGATAGATTTCAGTCTGCAGAAGAAATCATAAGCTTTTTATATGATAATGAAAAAGAGTCTAAAGAACATGTGCTAGAAGTAAGCTCTGCACATTATTCTATTATAAGTTTTAATCATAGTGATAATGAATGGAAATCTTCTTTGTGGAAAGGGACCAATAGTAAAAAGAACAAAGATAGTTCTAATACTCGAGCTCTATTTTTACTGGCTCCTATTTTAGGCCTTATAGCATATTTTGTATTCGCAAGATTTATTTAGATACCTTTTTGTCGAATAAAAAGTATAAATAAAAAGTAATAAAATAGTTCCGATAAAAATAAAATTTTTATTATCTATATTAACATTGCTACAAATAAATAAGATTGTAGAAAAAATTAAATAAACATAGACGTTAAAAAAAGTTTTTATCATAAATATAAGACTGCCTATGCTTGCTGATATTTCAGTAGGATGGTTCCATTCGAATTTAGCATATTTTGTCCCATGCCATATTGCACAAGAAGAGATAGAAATACTCAAAGCTATAGAAAGTAAAGCTGTTACTAAGATGGTCTCCATATTTGCATCAATCGCTAGAGCTCCAGAACAAAGTATGACAAATGAAAATATAGTATAAGGACATAACCAGGTTAAAAACTTATAAAAAATAAATTTTCTTTTTGTAATTGGTAATGTTTTTAATAATTCGTAGTTTTTTCCTTCAATACTAATGCTTGGAAAAATAAAACGAGTAGCAATAGCAGTTAGAACGCATGTCCCTAGAGAAATGTTGCTGATAGCAAGCATAACTTGCCACCAGTTAACACTAATTATGTCTTTAGCGTTTTTTAGATTTTGAAAATTTACTAGATAAACAAAAGTAATAATGATTAATAAAAAAAGTTGAGTAGATTGGCTAAAGTCTCTCGTTATTAGTTTAAATTCTTTTTTTGCAAAAGACATGAAAGCAGAGTTTTTATATTTAAAAGGTACCTTGTATTTTGTTCCACTGTAAGTCTTGTTCTTTTTAATGTAGTTGGGATTAAAGCTGAAGTAAGCAAAGCTAAAGACTATTAAATTTTGCACAAGTAAAAGAAAGATTGAAGTTATGCTATTTGAAACAACACTAGTTTGAGTTTCTAAGGATTTAATTAAAACTTCTGAGCAAAGTGAGTGTGGCAAATAAGATTTTTGATATGAGTTAGAAAATAGGGTGATAAACTCTTTAACCGTATCTTTATTATTTGTAATATTTGGATTTGCAGAGTTAGTAAAAATTACAAAATATATAACTACGCAACTTAATGTGAAAATTATAATTTCAATTGCACTTTTTACTCCTAGTTTCTTAACTAAAATATTGCTTATTAAGACAGCAAATGAGCAACTTAAGGTTGTTAGCAAAAAGAGGGCAAAAAGTGAATTTAGGTAGGAAGTGATATTCGAATTTTTTGTTATTAAGCAACTTAATATTAATGGAATGAAAAATAAGAGAATCATCCAGCTAGATTCAAATATTAGGCTAATGAATTTGTAAATTAATAGTTTCAGTTTCGAGATTGGTAAAACTTTTAGAAGACTCATATCCTTAGAAGAATAAAGATTGCTTACAGAAGAAATGATAGCAGCGCATGTTAGCATTAAACTAAAAGCACAAAGCATATATGAGATTATATTGCTTAGTATTGTTTTTTTAAAATCAGGATGTGAGAAAAGCTCTGATAAAAAAATGTTTGACGAATGAAAAACAAAAAAGGGAAGTAGTATTGCAAAGCTGTATAGAATAAAATCTTTCTTTGTAAGCTTATTCTTTAAGCAAAGTATTTTAACTGTTATTAAGGAGCGAATCATTTTTCATTAAGTCCAAAAAAGTAGATTCAAGTGAATTATTCTTGTTATCTATTATATTTCCTGTGTTTTTATTAGCTGTTTTATTGAAGATCTCTTTTAAGGGGCCTTCAGCAATAATATTCCCTGTTTTTATTATAGCAATCTTATCTGAGATTTCTTGAGCAAAATTTAAAGAATGAGTAGACATAAAAATGGCTGTACCTTGTTCTGTTAATTCTATTAATGCTTGTTTGAGATGATTTATGCCCATTGGGTCAAGTCCAACAGTGGGTTCATCAATTACTAAAAGCATAGGGCTGTGAATTTGTGCAGAGCATAGCATTAGTCTTTGTTTCATACCGTGTGAGAAACTTTCAATTAAATTATTTGCTTTTTCTGTTAAGTCATATTTCTCTAATAGATATTTAACCCTTTTTTCTTTTGAGCTAATATTATGAATACTTGCTATGAAGTTTAAGAATTCTTTGCCTGTAAGTTTCTCATATAGAGTTGGTCTGTCTGGTATTACCCCAAGAAGTTTTTTAGCTTTTAGTGGTTCTTTGTGAATATCGAAACCTCCTATAGAGGTATAACCAGAAGTTGGCTCAATACATCCTGTAATCATTTTTATAGTTGTAGTTTTACCGGCACCATTTGTACCAAGGAATGAAAAAATTTCTCCTTGATTAACCTCTAGTGAAACATCATTTACTGCAGTAAAGGTTCCAAATGTCTTTTTCAGATTTACAACACGAAGCATTATATTTTAGCCTAATAAATTTCTACTTATTTAAGATTCGTTTTTTGCAATAAAAGACTCTGGTATTATTAAGATGTTTATGGTAACGAGTTATTTACTATGTTTTTAGTGGGTTATAATGGTGGAGTTATTTAATACATAGTAGTAATAAAGGCTCGTATTAGCCGGAGTGGTGGAATTGGTAGACGCGCCGGATTCAAAATCCGGTTCCTTCACGGGAGTGCGAGTTCGAGTCTCGCCTCCGGCAGTTCTGGGGGAGTCACTTAAAGATCTATAGAATTCAATTAGCTTATGTATTTAGTATTAATACTGAATTAGTGCTTTTAAGTGAAAAAAAATCTTCAGACTACTTGAAGTAATCTAAAATAATAGTATTGTCTTCCTGATGATTAAAATTACTCCAAAGGCAAACATGAAAAAAATAGTTTCTTTATTAATATTTTCTTTAACACTTACTAGCGCTGCGTACGCTACATCATTTACTCTTACAGGTGATTCAACTGCACCATCTCCAGGAATAGATGCTTTTAGTAATGTTGGAGATTATACTTTTGCTTTTAGTTCTGACCCAACAACTCAGAGACTAAGTGGGACACTTAACTACGCTCCGAATGCTAGTGGTTCAGTTGCTGATTTTTTCTTTGTTGCATTAACTGAAGGACCATTTGTTACAGCAGGTAACGCAGCTACTCTAGTATTCGATGCGAGTACTCCAGGAGCAATACAAGTAAGTGCTTATCAGTACGCAGATTTTAATGGTGCTAATCAACCTTTAATAGAGGCATTTTCTGGTGACCTTTTATTTACAACTGTTCTTACAGGTACTGATCCAAATGTTATCTCTGCATCTCAATCATCTACGCCTAGTGGTACAACTTATAATTTTGAACTAGATACTTCTTTATTCCCAGATTCTACATTAGATTTCTCAAATGGTGCAGGAATTTGGTTACAAAGTGCTGGTCTTAATGATTTGTTTGGAACATTTATTAATTATGGCACAGATGGAAGAATATCTGAGATAGTAGCGAGTATTGCTTCTCCAGGTGGTTACGCTTTTTATGATGGTGAAAGTATTGCTACTGTTGATACAGCAACATTACCTGAGCCAGCTTCTATGTTGTTACTTGGAAGTGCTTTAGGACTATTTGGAATTAGAAGAAGAAAAGATTAATTCATAATTTTTTTCTTTCTTTAAAAGGGCGTTTTTAACGCCCTTTTTTTATGTCCTGAATTAAGGAAGTTATTATAACTTCTATGTCATCAATTGCTTTAGAGCTAATAGCTTTTCCTATATTCATTTGTAGTTGAGTAAAAATTGGCATTGGTCCAAATTTGTTTTTATTTAACTTCCAAGTTCCATCTATCGCTACCGGTATTATCTCAATATTTTCATTGCTATTCTTAATCAATTCTCTTAATCCGTTAAGTTTAAATTTTTTAATTTTGCCATCTCTAGCTCTAGTACCTTCTGGGAAAATGATGACAGAATGATTTTTGCTGTTCATTCTTTTTGCTAAATTAGAGATTTCTTCAAGAGCCTGAGCAGGGTTTTTTCTATCAATTAAAGCGCTTTCATGTTTTTTTAGACATATGGAAATAGCAGGAATTCTTTTTGAAAGTTCTTTCTTTGCTACATATCTTGGGTTGTAGTTTTGAAAAACATGAAAGAGCCAAGGCATGTCAAACATTGACTGATGATTACAAACAATTATACAGGTTTTTTTATCGAGTTGTGGAACTTCACCAAGAACTTTAAAACTTGTACCTAATATTCTTAAACAATTTTTTATAGACAGATTTAATAGCTTAACAACTGTATCTAAATATTTATTTGGAGTGAATCGAAGAATCAATTCCCAAAAGAATAAGGAAAATAAAAAGCTAATAAGAAAAAAGGGAAATAAGATTAATTCTAATATTTTACGTGTTATTTTTAGCATTAGTATATGTGAGCTTCTTCTTATCTCTTTTTAACCAGAATCTTAAAAGTGTAGATAGCTTTTCATTACTACTACCTGAAAATTCTAACAACTTACTAACTTTATTGTAAAACCTTTTTCTAAATTCAGAATCTGTGTATTTATCTGATAAATGTAAATGCCTTGCTCTATCAAGAAGAAGAGCGAGGGATAAAGCTTTACTGAACTGATTAATTTTTTCTTCTATATGTATTGAGTTAATAATCTTTATAGCTTGAGAAGAGATTTCACTACGAGAGTTTTCTATCGAGGCTAATAAGCTTGCTTCTATAGCTTCTACTGAGAGAATAGAGCAGTCTTTAATCATTATTTGGGCAATTCTTGCTGGTCTTGGATTAAAGGATTGACCTTCCTCTCTAGTAAAATCAATTTCCTCTAAACCACCATTTTTAATTACAAAGTCAAAAGTATCTTGAAGTGATTTGTAGTCATTTTGCTTAAAGTTTTTAGCTAAAAGAGCGTCTAAGCTTTGAGAGTGTTGTTTTATTAGAGACATATATACTAGTCGTGATTTAGCTTTAGGGTTAAATCTTGACTAGTATATTGCCGAGCACAGCGGAAAACAAGATATTTTGACTTAGGTTGATTTTTAGTAAAATTAGGCGAAACCACTTAACTGAAAATCAACCTAAGTCAAAATATCAATGATTACCTGAGTTTATATTGTTTTTTTGCCAGCGTTGGCAAAGAGCCTATTAGCTGTTATTATGCACCTTTTTAGTTGGAATAGTATGAGAGTCCTTTTTACCAGTTTATTTATTTTACTTAATTTATCAATAGCTAGGTCTGAGTATATCAATCCAAGTGATATTAAGATTAAGACTGAGAATTATGTTCCTGAAAAAGTAAATTTTAAAGATGGAACGTATAAGTATAAAATTTCATGGCAAGGTATACCTGTAGCAACAGCTAATATCGATGTTAAAAATGATAATGATACATATAAGGTTAATGCTAAAGCAAAAACAAAGAAATGGTTATCTGTATTTTACAAACTTAAATTTGATGGAGATAGTGAGTTTGATTCTAAAAAACTTGAACCGCGTAAATTTAACTACAGACAAATAGAAAAGAGTAAAAAGAAAGTTAAAAATATTGAGTTTAATCCAGATGGTACTATTTATACTAAGTCATATAAGAATGGACGTGAACAACAAGCTATTAAGTTTAATAGCGGTAACCAAACATTAGATCCTATAACTGCAGCTTTTCTAGCAAGAAGTCTTCCTATTAGTGAAGGAGCAGAAAAAAGTTTTGATGTTTTCACTGGTAAACATAGATATTTAATTATTTTTAATGTTGGAAGGAAAGAAAAGATAAGAGTTAATAATAAAGATTACCTTTGTTATAAAGTCACTCCTAAAATTAAAAAGCTAACGGATACTGAAGGAGAAAAGAAATTTAACAGTGCCAGTATTTGGATCACAGCTGATGAAAAGAGAGAAATTGTTAAGCTGGAGAGTAGTGTTTTTGTTGGTAGTATTAAAGCGGAATTAGAGCAACATTCTCTTAGTCATGCTTCTCATAAAAATCCTTTAGAATCTTATTCAAGCTAAATGTATTAGATTCATTTAAAAATATATGTAGTTCATTCTTCGCTCTACTAAGAGCTACGTAGAGGTTACAAAGATGTTGTTCCACCTGTCTATTTTGATGTCTTTTGTAATAGCTTTCAATTTTAGGACTTGCTGTTCTAATTAGTTTGTTTGGAAAAGGAATAGTTTTTTCAATTTCTCCAAACTCGTCTCCGTAAATATTTAAAATACTACTTTTAGAGTCTATAATGCTTGTGTTTAGTTCAAGTAAAATAACTATATCGAACTCTAAGCCTTTACTTTGATGAATGGTCATAACTTTATGTCGCATTTCATTTGTTGAAGAAAATTTAGTTTCTTTTATTAAGCTACAAAATTCATCTAATAGTTTAGGCTTGTAAGAAAAAGCTAAGTCTTTAATTTTTTGTAATTTTAAAAGGTCGAAATTCTCTTTCTTTAATTCTTCAATTAAAAAGTTAGTTAGGAAATTAAAATCATGTTTGAAATATATTTCATGTAAAAACTCACTTAAGTCTCTAGCTTGCTGAGTTAAGCTTTGTTTAGTATTAATGCCCCATTTTTTTAATAAATTAGTGCAGGAAACAATATAAAATTCATTTGTATTACTTGGGTCGTCTAAAACTTTTAAACAAGCAACAAAAATTTTTACAATAGGAGAGTTGTAAAGTGAACTACCACCTTCTTGAGAAATGCTTATATCGTAATATGATAAATTCTCTATTACTTCTTCAACTTTATCATTAGTTTGAACTAGAATACCTATAGTTGAGTCTTTGTTTTTTTCTATAACTTCTGCAACTAAATCGTAATCTGTATCGCTATAGTGCTGAACTAATCCTTCTTTTTTTATATTAGTTTTATGTGTTCTAAAATTATCTTTCCACTTTGAAGTAGGGTTTTTATAGTCTTTTAAACAATCAATTTGGTCTATATTGCTAAATAAGTTATTGATATTTTCAATAACTTTCTTTGAGCTTCTATAGCTGTAATCTAGGTTTTGAATTTCAATTTCCTTGTAACTAGATTTAGTATGTTCAAATATTCTAGACTCACCACCTCTCCAGCCATAGATAGCTTGCTTTATGTCTCCTACTAGTAAGCAACTCTTAGAGTCTGCAGAAATAATTTCTTCCACATGTCGTTTTAATATCTCCCATTGTGTAGCAGAGGTGTCTTGGAATTCATCTATTAATAAATGGTTAATCCTATTATCAAGACTAAGTAGGATGTCTTGGTATTTAATTTCACTATTAGCAAGCGAGAATAAAATATCGTTAAAAGTAACTATAGAATTTGAATATTTATCTTTTTGATAATGTGACCAAAATGTTTCAATAATCTTTCTTAATGAAAGCGCTTTATAGCTATACTGCTTTAATACCTCATTTAATGCTTTAGAGTTTAATATCTCAAAATTAGTCTTAAAGTTATCATCAATTACTTTTCTACTAAATTTTTCTTTCTTCTCTAGTATTGCTTTTATTAGTCCTGAATCTAGGTATTTTATCCACTGGCTTTTTGAGAAATAATCCAAGGAATTTTTAACATTTCTTGTCCAAATTTTATCAAAACTACCGTCTTTATTCTTAGGTAGTTCAAGTGAACGAATCTTTTCTAATGTTTCTTCTTCGTTGAGTTCAAATTCTTTTACGTAATCAATACTCCAGTCAGATTCTTTAGTTAAAATGTAAATATCTATTAATTTGTTAACAAGATATAAGACTTTATAGAAAATAGATTTTTGAGCGGAGCTTTGGTCTAGTAGTTGAATCAGCTGATTAATTGATTCTAAGTCCTCAGAGTCAAATAAGCTTATAATAGCATTGATATAAAACTCTTGAATTTGATTTTGCTCAACTAATTTCCAATTAGAAGGTAGTTGTAATTGGTCTGAGAAATTTTTAGCTATTTTATTAAAGAATCCATCTATGGTGTTAACTGTAAAAAAGTTATTATTTAAAATTGATTGTAGTATTAAATCAAAGTCACTCTTTTCTATTTCTAGTTCACTAATTAAGTCTTGGGCAGCTTCTTTAGATAAAACAGCATTACATAATCTTAAAAGAACTCTTTGCTCAATCTCAGCAGTCGCTTTTTTAGTGAAAGTTAAAGCAGTGATGTCTTGATCAAATTTAGCAAGGATTTTGATCACTTCGCTTGATAAAAGAAAAGTTTTTCCTGTGCCGGCACTGGCTTCTACAATTTTAAGATTCGTTTTCATATACAAAATATAACTTTTCTTTGTTGCTCCAGTTTTCGAACCTAGGTGGCCAAAATTTTTGTTCAGATATCGAATTAATGATTTGGTCGTATTCACTCTTATATGTAAATAATTCTTCAGAAGTTAATTCTGTAAATTCTAATTTACTTTCAGTAAGCTCTTTAGGAAAACTCACATATCCAACTTCAATACTGTAATCAGGAAATTTACTTTTGAGTTTATTCTTCACTGTATTTGCATAGATTGGTAATTGAAAATCTATACAAGATTCAATATCAAGAACTTTTTTTAAACTTATTTTCTTATCAGAAGTTTTAAAATCGATAATTCTAATTTTTTTACTGTCTTTATTAATATCAATTCGATCTATTCTACCTCTAAGGCTAATCTGATTATGCTTTTCTGATACTGAACATTCGCTTTCATAGATTTCCCATTTCTCTTGGTTTAGTTTTCTTTGAAGATTAACTATACCCGAGATTCTATTCTCAAGTTGAAAAAGTTGTAATTTAACTATGCTTGAAATATTATTCTGAAAATATTGTTGCACTATGCTATCGAAACATTTTTTAAAGTCTTGAATCGAGTCCTTATTGCCAAAGTTTTGAAGAACTAAGTGAGCTAAAGTACCAAAGACTCTAGCGTTCATTTCCATTACAGGATAGTAGGGCGAGCTTAATTTTAGAATATGTTTAAGATAAAATAAGTATGGACATATTAGATAGTCTCTAATAGATGATATTGAAATATTTTCAATATCCGTTTTAACTGGTTTAGGGAAACCTACTTTTAAAGAGTTATTTGCCGTTATTTTTTTCTTGATCTTTTTTGCTGAATAAAATTTTTTAATTATATTAGCGCTTTTATTAGCAGATTCTTTAAAAATGAAATTTGAAGGAAAAGCTTTTTCTTCATTTATATCTATTTTGGGAATGAAAATTTTATGATCCGTATTTTCTAAAAAGTTATAGAAATAACTAGCTTGAGCTTGAGAGTAATCTTTAATACCTTGTTCCATTAAGACTGTTTTATGTAGTAATGCTGGTTCAATTTTAGGGAAGTTATTTTTATTAAAACCTAATAATAATCTTTGCTGTGAATTATTATAAATACTATCCCTAAAACTTAGAATATTTAATTTACTTTGTTTGTAAGGTTTACTAAATTTACTATTTGAAATTACTTCATGGATTGCTAAAAGCTTATTTTCAAAAGTAATTTTATCTAATTGATTTTTTGTAATTTCTAATATCTTTAAGTCTTTTTCGTTTAAATCAGTTTTTGATATTTTAGAAAGCTTATTAATTGCTATGTCGATAGAGTCGTTTTTTAATGATTCAGTTATTTCTATAATGCTACTAGAATCTATAAATTTACCAGCAAGTTCTATGTCAATATTTTTAGGTATTTTAAATTCTAAGTATTTATTTAATTCTTCAAAGTTAATTGTAGAGATTTTGCGAAATAAAACATTTTTAACCAGCTGTATAAAATTATATGAAGAATTCTCTAATTCGTAGTCTATTAGATCTACTATAAAGTTTAATAATTTATTAGAACTAATATTTTCTGACCAAAAAGAATAGTATTCGATATCGCTATATTTTAATTCTAGATTAAGCCTACTTACATATTCTGAACTAAGTGGAATGATGTCGGTATTAGAGTTCTTATTCTTAGTTGTGTTAATATTTTTTATGCATTCCCCAATCTCTTCATTGGTATTCTCAGTAAATATAATATTTTCTAAATTAGATTTAGCTTCTAACTTCTCCCAATAGCTAATATTAATGTTACCGTATTCGTTAAATCCTTCTTTATGTTTTTCATTGCAATAAATTCCAAATTCAAGTTCATTCTTTTCTTTAAGTTTATCTAGAAAAGAAATTTCTAATGGGTTTAGGAATTGACAACCGTAAATTTTTAAATTTAAGTTTTTTGAGACAGGATTCTCAAGTTTACTAAGTTCAAATTCTAGATCCATGTATCCATTTTTATCTAAGCTTTTAATGTAGATAGAATGTAGCTTCTTTAAAAATACCCATTTTTTTAATTTAGGAATCTTATTAGTTTTATAGCTTTGAATGATATCTTCGTAGCTAATGAGGTTTTTATTTATGTAGCTTGTGATACTGTAACAATAATTAGAGAAATTATTTAGATTTGAAGTGTTTATTTCGAAATTAGCATTTATATTTTTCTTAAATTCAGGTTCACTTTGCTCTTTTAAAACAGATTTCCAGTGGTGTATTTTTACAAAAGAATTTGCACTTAATTTTTTTGATTTTATATTTTCTAAGCTAAGTTCGTTTAATGTCTTTATATTACTGTTCTTGAGCTCTTTAGGTAATTGCTTTATGCAGTTATCATTAGGTAGTATTAAATTTATAGAATTTTTCTTTAGTTCTAATGATTCAATGTGTTTCGCAAATCTCTTATTCCAATCAAGAAATTTAATCATTCTGAAATTTGAACTAATTTTAAGAAGTTATCTTTTGGTTTTACTTGTTCTATTTTTAATTTTATTTTTTGGCCGATTTCAATATTTTGACTTTTTTCTTTTTTAAATTGCGAAAATAAAATTAAACCATCAAGTTCAGCAATAGGTCTGTTGTTTTCATTTTTAATGACCGTTGCATCTATTGTCTTAATGTTTTCTTGTTTTAAGTAAGCATAAAGCCAATACTTATGTCTGCTTCTTTGTATGTAGTTAACATCTCCTAATGTAGAATCTATTTTTTCTATATTAGAATTTAGTATATCGGTAGAAAGCATTTCTTGCTTTGCGAGAAAGTTTGATACTTGACTTTGATTGACTAAGTCAGGGAAGCGTCTAATTGGGCTTGAAAACTGAGCATAGCATTCTAGTCCTAGTCCTGAATGTGGCCCGGCAGAAGTACTAATAGTAGAGCGTTTCATAGTTCCTCTTTTTGCATACTCTAAAGCTGGCCCTTCAGGTATGTTCTCTAAGTTAAGAGTACTTGGTTTTTCTTGTTGTCTGTAATAAATTGGTATTTTATTTTCTCTTGAGAAAAGAGCTACTTTATAGTTTGCCAATATCATCATTTCGCTAACTATCTTTCTTGATGGGGTATCTTCATCCGTTTTATCAATGCTAATCAAACCTTGCTCATTGATAACTGGTCTCATCTCTCTTTTAGGCAGTACTTTCGCGCCATTTTCAACTCTATTTGCTTCAAGTTTATCAACAATTTTAATTAAAGCATTAATCTCATCTAAGCTTTCATTGTTTTTAATTGAAGAATCTACTTCATTATATGAAAGTCTATGACTTACTTTGATTAGAGATTTCTGAATATTAAATTCTTCTTCTACTAAATCTTTATTATATTTTATGCTTATTGTAATTGCTGGCCTAATCTCATCTTTTACCAAGCTAAAATGTTTCTCAGATAAGAGATGTGGAAGCATTGGATTGTAGCTATCAGGAGTGTAGATACTGGCTCCCCTTTTTTTAGCTAAATCCCAAAGTTCTGAATTCGGATCAACTAGACTTGAAACATCAGAGATATGTATTCTAACAAGATATGAGGAATCCATAATTTCAACAGAAATAGCATCATCATAGTCAGTAGTTTCTTCAGCATCAATTGTAAGTGATGTTAAATTAGTAAAGTCTATTCTATCGTCTGAAAAATCTTTTTTAACCGTTTCACGGGCATTATTTAAGTCTTTTTCGCTGAAATATAAATCCCTGCCAAGTTTAATAGGAATTAGATTTTGATGCTTAGAGAAAAGACCTAGTTTGACTAGCAAATTAAAAGCTTGGTCTTTTAATTTGCTATTTGTATCAATATTAAAATCTTTTGCTATTGAAGTTAGTATTTTTTTACAAACATTTGAATGCTCATATTTCTTACCAATAGCAGCTGTTTTTTCTAAGATCTTTATACATTGAGGGTCTAGTTCCTTCTCTTTATTCTTAATCTCTTTGATCCAGTTATTAAGAGCTTCATTTTTTTTATTCTCTTGTTCGACTAGCTTTTTTATCTCCTCAATTGAGTTTCCTTTTCTAGCTAGATATCCATTTTTAGTCTTTTTAAAGAAATATTTATCTTCTAGTAGAGCCCATTTTATTGCCAAAAAGTTAGCAACATTTGTATTCTTAAATAAGGATTTTTGTATGTTCTCTAAGCGAATTTCTTTCTGATTGTTTTTATGAGTTTCCCAAAGTGTTTCTAGGTTTACTGATTTTTTGATTTTTTCAGACTCAATAGTTAGACCTTTAAGATATGCAAGTATTTGAGTATTATGCTTAAACTGATTTGGGATTCTACCAGGTAAAAATTCAATTCTTTTGCTGCTAATTGAAAATTCTTTATTGCTAGCATTTAGTATTGTAGCATTTTCTTTATCCGAGCTTTTAATGCAGGCAATAAATGGTTTGCCTTGTTCTAGGTACTGACAAAGTTTGTAACTAGTATTTTTTTTATTAAATTGCATTAAGAATCTTTTTTAGTCTTTTTCTTTATCTGTTTTATTTGCAATAAAAAAATCAGATATAAAGATAGCTGCTATAATAAGAATTAAAATAAGTAAAACTATTTCCAATTATCCCCTCAGATTAGTCCTCTTATAATCTAATAAAGCTAAATTAATATCAAGAAGAGTCTTTATTTATTTTCTATGCATTTGCCCTGGTGAGCAATGCTAACTTTACTTGCATTCGCTATGCATTTGTTAGTGTAAGTTTTGTGGTTGCAACCACAAACTGGCTTGTCCTCTATGCTGCAATCATGAGGGATCTTTTTACAAACACCTTTGTGATCTATCCCTCCGCAGTCTTCTTGGCTAAGATTACAAAAGGAATGACTTGGACAAGCAAATTGAGCTCCACCACCACATTCAATAACAACATGGCTAGGTTTTTTGCAGCTAAGAATAAGTAGTATGCAGGTAATTATTAAAATCTTACTTATGATAAAGTTTTGTTTGTTTAGTTTTTTTATCATTTAATTTTTTCTACTCAAAACATTGTAGGGTTTTTCTGAGTTACTAATCTCTTTTAAGTATGATATAAATTTTTTTAATGAATTACCATTGTATTTATACTTATCAATAAAATCAGGAAATTTTTTGTAGTATATTTCTTGAGCTAGTAGGTAAGCATTATTTGCCTTTGTTTTAATTCTCTTATTAGAGATCTTTTCAAAATCTTTTATATATCTGCTAAATATTACTTCTTTTTGCTTTGATTTCTCCGTTTCTTCTATCTCTTTAGAATATAACAACTTTAATTCCTCTATAGTGTTATTAAGAATCACAGAAAATTTTAATTCTCGAGCTAACCAGTTTTTTCCTTGCTCGTGGCTCTTTTGATCTTTGTCTTTAAAAAACTCAATAGTTGCAACTGCCGCAATAGCGTTAGCCATAGTCTCGTTGTAATAGGCATTATTTTTTACCCAAATGGTATTATGAACTATTTCATGAATTACTGTATTTACTAGTATTAAGTCCTGCCTACTAAGAGTAGTGCTTAAAATAGGATCATCAAACCAACCAAGTGTGCTAAAAGCATCACTTGGTCTTAGATATGTGTCGTAGTTATTATTTTCTAGTTTCTCAGACTCTTTAAGTGCGTCTTCTTTAGAAAAAAATCCTTTATAAGGAATGCTCCCAACAACAGGAAACCACCATAGTTTAGCTTCAAATTTATCTTTTTTAGCTGCTGAGAGCACCCAAAGTAAGTTTTTACTATCAACTTTACTATACTTCGAGAAACTACCTTTAGGCTTTAAACCAATATCTTTACTGAATTTCCTTGCTTCTAAAACTAATTTTAATTTTTCTTTAGTCTCCTGTTCTACAGTTTCTTGTTTTAGCATCTCACTAATTTCTTTTCTTTTTAAAAGAATTTTAGCTTCAAACAGGGAAGCTTTTAGTAGAAAGATGGGTGAGCATGAATTTAAAGAAACTAGAAAAAAGATTAAAGAAAAAAGATATTTATTAATTTTTATTTGCATTAAATAGGATTCCAACTCAGTTCCATAATTGAACCTCTAGCATTAGTAAGCTGGAAAATTTTACCTTGAGACTTTATCCAACAAAAAAGTTGTGAAGTTTTGTTTTTAATTTCACCACTAAAAAATACTACCTCTCCATCATCTCGCCAAATGGGGTAACTGTCTTTTCCTTTTCTTTGGAAGAGTATCTCAGGATGCTTCATTCCTTTAGAGTATTCCCATACATCGATATCATCTTTTGAACCATAAGCAGAGATAAAAGATCCACCACTTGGATGCCATGAAGCTTGAATAAAATTTTGATAACCACTTGTTAAGGTAAATGTTTTTTTAGTTTTTAAGTTATATAATTCTAAATCACTCCCAGGCCAATATTCATCAGTGCTAAATATTATTTCATCTCCTCTTGGGCTAAATTTTGGATTGTATATTTTTTTAGTTTTCTTCGATGTTTTTTTAGCCGCATAGACTCTATCTATTTTATCATTGTTAATATTTACAATTTGAAGAGTGTTCTTGTAGCTTGCCACTAGTTTGTCTGATTTTTTAGACCAATCTGCGCAATTAAGATTAGAAAATTTCTTTTTAGAGTAATCAGAAATATTTAATACTGTTAACTTATCCCCATTAGCAGTAT
The DNA here is from genome assembly GCA_964408435.1 of uncultured Bdellovibrionales bacterium. Lineage (GTDB taxonomy): Bacteria > Bdellovibrionota_C > UBA2361 > SZUA-149 > CAYOZL01 > CAYOZL01. The sequence continues at coordinate 39,849 of CAYOZL010000013.1, forward strand.
ACGCTAATTTACTTCCATCGGAATTCCAACTTGGACAAGATTTTTTCTCAGAGTTATTAACTAAAGGTCTAATCTCCTGTGTCTTAAAATCTATGTAGTAAATATTTGAGGTATTACTTTTTTCATAGATAAAAGCTAATTTACCTCTATTAATATTATTACTAGCTAGTCTAAATTCATCAATTGCTAAACCCCCTGTTTGGGCAAGCGCTGTATTTGCTATTATCAATGAAGAAAGTATTCCAGCAAAAATACCTGCTAAGACATCATCAAACATTATCCCCCATGCCCCGTGTATGGAGTCAATTTTCTTAATTGGGTAGGGTTTTAAAATGTCAAAAAATCTAAACATAAAAAAACAAATTACTATATTAACGAGATTTATCTCTACAAAAAAAAGAGCAACAAAAAAACCAGCAAATTCATCTATTACTATTTCTGACGGATCTGAATTGTCTTTGTAGTAATTATTTTTAAGAATAATCTTACTAAAATAGACCCCTATAACAGTACAAAAAATGGCAATTATTAAGAAAACATATGAGTTTGCTCTAAATACCAAATGAAGAATATAAGCAATTACTGCTGCAACTAAAGTACCACAAGTGCCAGAAGCGTATTTTGAGTGGCCTGAGTAAAAACCACTCACTATAAAATCAATAAAAGCTAGATTCATGCATTATACTATACTGTTCATAAAGCTATTCTTGCAAGCATGCTTGCAGGTAATTAGAACAGGCAATATAGTGCAGCAGGTATATAGTTAAATGTTAAGTTAACGGACTTGGAAATACAGAATAAATTTAATAACAATTATTTAAACGTCTTATTGATAACGTTTTTATTACTCTTATTCTGCTTACCAGGTTTAGGCACATTAGAGTTTTTTAGACATACCGAAGCCGATAGAGTCTTGATATCTCAAGAAATGCTCGAGACTGGAGAGTATTTAGTTCCTCATTTACTTTCTCAGCCTATACTGACCAAGCCACCAATATATTACTGGGCAAGTGCTCTTAGTTTTAAAGTCTTAGGTGATTATTCTGAATTTGAGTCTAGAATTATTTCTGTTCTTGCAGCTGCACTGTTGCTTATTGTTCATTATTTATCATGTATCTTCGCTGGTTTTTCTAAAAAATACAGCCTTTGTTCTGCGCTAGTACTAGCAACAACTGCATCCTTTTTTATTTTATCAACAGTTGCTGAAATTGATATGCTTTATGCAACATTTTGTGCCGCAAGTTTATATCTAATTTATTTCTCAATAGAAAAAAAATCTTTATTATTAACATTATTATCTTATTTTGCAGCTGCACTAGCTTTCCTAGTTAAAGGTCCACCAGTTCTTGTTTTCTTTGCCTTTTCTTCTGTTGCTTATTTTTTAGTAGCAACAAGGAGTGCCGAAGAAAATAAGGCTTCTAAAATGCAGATAAAAAGTTATTTTTTATATAATATTTTAGGAATATTGCTTTTTCTATTAGTTTCTTCTTTTTGGTTCGTGCCATTTATTAATCAGATTGGCTTATCCAATATTACAGCTCAATTTCAGGAAGAAATACTTGGAAGAGCTTTTGGTAAGCCGAGGTTAAATAGAGGAGTTCTGTTTTATTTTAAAAGTGTTTTTGTTGCTTCTTGTCCTTGGGGGGCGTTATTCTTTTTCCCAACTATATTTTTTAAAGAATCAAAAAATATAGTTGGAAGTATATTTACAAAAATTTGGAATAATAATTTTATAAAATTTTGTATCTTAGTTTTTGTAACTAATTTTATATTCCTTAGTTTGGCTAAGGGTAAAACAAGCAGGTATATATTTCCTTTGCATGCGTTTTTTATCCAAGTACTATTTTATATTCTGTATTCTTATCGAGAAATGTTTTTTAAGAAAAACGCATATAAAATCTATATGTATGTTTCTTTTTTGTTATTCTCTATTGTTCTAGTAGCCGCTATTTACTTTAAAGCTAATTTTTTATTTATCTTGCCTAGCCTAATTTTCTTAGTTCTAGTTTTTTATTCTGTAAGACTTAAAAAGTTTGAGATAGTATTTGCTAGTTTTGTCTTATTTTTATTTTCAGTGCAACTTTTAGCAAAAGGTATTTACTATCCTTTAAGAAATCAAAAAAAATCAGTTAAGCCTATTGTTAAAGAAATAAAAACGCTAACTAAAAACTCTTTAATCAAAAGCTCTACTATTTACTCTGCTCTAATGTATGAGAGATGGGTTCAGTATTATCTAAAAAGAGAAGGTTTTAAAGTTGTTCAACTTCAGGGGTCGAAAAAAATTACACCTAAAGAGTCTAGAATAAATTGGCTAATAACTAATAAAGATGAAAATGATTTATTAGAGCTGATTAAAAAAGATTCAGGTTCGAAATTAGTAAAAGAATTTGAAATAAAAAATACTTCAATGTTTCTTTATAATACTGATACGTCAAAAGCTTTAGGTATGATTGAATTTATTCAAAATAATAGAAAGCATGAAGGGACTTTTTGATTCGTCTTTGGATTGTTTTTTATAACCTTGAAAATTACATAACCGAATTTAGAAAGAGGTAACCTGGAGTTCCTTTTTTTAATTCACTTTCGCTCCATTCGCCTTGATAACCTAAATCATCAAGTACGCCGAGCGTGCTTTTGTTCCTGATAAAGCAAGTTTCTCCGCCACCAAAAGTGTCTTGATGGATTACTGTACTTCCGTTAGGCAATTCTTTAATTTTCTTTTCTTTTTTCTCTCGTTCTGGGTCTGGGAAAACAAAGATTACCTGTGAATGTGTTTTCAGGTGTTGAGGTAATTGAAGAGCTAAGCAGTGTTTTAGAATTTCGTCACTCATAAGATTAGCGGAGAGACTGAATATTGCGATGTCGTATTCTCCTTGAACCCCCTCTGGGAATTCAAAGGCAGAGCCTTCAAGAAGATTAACATCATCAATTTCAATTTTTGTTGATTCTGGATTGATGTCAATGCCTGTGAGTTCTGCAAACGGGAACTCAGAACGCAATTTCTTCAAAAGCCTTCCAGTACAGAATCCAACTTCAAGAATTCTGCAGTCCGCTGTACGACCTTCCAGAAATTTTTTAATCATTTGGATTATTGGTTTGTCTAACTTTTGATTTAGCCTTCTTGCCATGCTTTTTTCCCACTCAAGGTATTCATTTAGATACCTTTTGGGATCAGCGATTACGGGGACAACTTGACTAGATACTGCTTTTTTTGATGTTCTTTTGGTCATCTATAAAACCTCGGTTCGAGAATAAATATGTCGAAGTAAACAATCCAACGACTTACAGATTTAGTAAATCATCGTTAATTTTAAGGATAGATTTGAATATAAAAGAGCTAGACAATACCTAGCATTTTAATGAGGTAATGTCAAGCAAGACTTTTGCTCATATTCTTTGATGATGTATTCTCTTACACATGGAAAAAGACTCTTTTTATAATTCTATCGGCTTATTAATTCTTAGACTAGGTTTTGGTGCCTATATGCTTAGTCATGGAATTCCGAAGCTTATGGGCTTTGCTCAAATGGCAGATAAATTCCCAGATCCAATTGGGCTAGGTAGTCAGTTAAGTTTAATTTTAGCTATTTCTTCTGAGGTAGGTTGTTCCTTATTGTTAATACTAGGCTTGTTCACAAGGTTTGCTTGTGTCCCGCTAGCTTTCACCATGTTTGTTGCATGTTTTGTAGTCCACGCCTCAGATCCTTGGAAAGCTAAAGAGTTAGCAGTAGCTTACTTAACAGTTTATTTAGCTTTAGGTTTTTTAGGTGCAGGAAAGTATTCTTTGGATTATAAGTTTTGGGGTAAAGAAAAAGTTTAACCCTAAAGGCTCTTCAGAATTGAGCCTACCTGCCAAATTGTTCTAAATGATGTTTGATGTGTCTACAATGTAGTCTTGCTCATTGTGCTTTTGTTAGTTCTCCAAAGCCAGGGCTTTCAGTAAATTTAATTGATTCTAGGTTTTCCATTTTTTCAACAAGATTAATTAATTTTTTCTTGTCCTTTTCTAGATCCTCATTCAGTATAGTTTCAAAGAATTCATCAAATGGAATTTCAATTTTACCTTTTGGCCAAGCAAAAGATGAAGAGATTATGAACCATTTACCAAGAGCTGTGGTATAAAAACTTTTTTAGCTTTCTTTTCTCCTTTTTCACCGTAACTAATACTTAGGCTATCAATTAGATGGCAGATCATTTTATCAACTGTGAACTCTCCAAATTGAGCTTTATCAGTATTTTTTATTGAGCTGATTCTTGATTTAGCTTCTTCAATGTCTTTTGTATTTAAAAAAGTTTTCATACTAATTATTGTTCATATTACGCCAAAATATAATTAAAAGTTAAAATAAAGACCTTTTAAAGTAAAATTGTCACTAATTTTGTGTTTTAAAGGGCAACTTTGTTAAACTAGAGAACATTTTAATATGGGTAAGTGAGAATCGGTTTTTTTCAGTAATTGTTTTTGAAAAGGAGGTTTTATATGTCTGCTAAAAAAGATAGTTCTAAGCCTCCGTTTGAGCAATTGCTTGAAGAGTTAGGATTAGAGGAAAAGTCAGAATTCATCGAAACATATGAAAATGTGATTCGTCATATGCTTTCTATTTGTCATATGAAGTTAATGGTTACCATTTGTAAACTCTCACAAACGAAGTACTACAGAAAGTATGGCTCTTTGTCTGGTCTTGATCCATCGCATTTTAATCTTTGGACTATTCAGGAAGAGATAGAGACTGGTATCGTTGATACGGTTATTGAGAGCGATATTTTTGGACCATTAAATTATTGTTTTCAGGATGAAGAACAGTATTTTAATTTGCTTATCCAGAGATTTAACGCATTGACAATTATCAAGAAAGACAAGAAAGACAAGAAAGACAAGAAAGACAAG
>CAYOZL010000014.1:0-43307 GCA_964408435.1 uncultured Bdellovibrionales bacterium
TAACATAGTATTATACAGCTAAGGAAACTACACAATAATCAAATAATTCAAATTCTTTCTCAATTAATATCCAAGAATAACAAGAACTTAGCACAAAACAACTAACAGGAAACTAGTGTAAAGGTTTCCTGCAGTTTCCTCGAAACATTTTATTCTAAATTTCGATAATTAAGTATGAAATTAAACATAAAAAACCTAAGACAGCTTAGGTATGATTTTGAAGAAGCTTGTCTAAAGAGCAGAATGTCTGAAAGCACTAAGATCAGATATCAGAGCTGGATTAAAAGATACATAAGTCATTGCAAGAGAAATTCAAAAGAAGTGAATATCAATAGTTGTATCTACTTCCTAAACACATATGAAAAGTTCTCGACTAAAAAGCAGGGATTTTATGCACTCAAATTTCTATTTACAAAAGTCTTAAAAATAGAAAATTTTCCAAATAAAAATATTATAATTACAAAAGTGAATATATATAAGAGAGTTTTAAAAAAAATTAAAACTCTCTGTTATAAAGAATTTAAAACAAAGTGTAGATAAAAGGTGCTACTGCTGATCCTTGAGCACTTATTATCAACGCACTTAGCAATAATGAGAAAAGAATAATTGGCGTTAACCACCATTTTTTTCTAACTCTCAAAAAATCCCATATTAAAGCTAGCTTTGAGTTGTTACGTTTTGCTTGTGCCATCTTAATCTCCAAATATTCTAAAAATACAATTTAATAAGGTAAGTAAGGTCTAGAACTTGGTCCAGCCTCATCAAATTTTTCCCAATATGAATCTAAATTTTTATCGAATGATAGTTTCAAAGGTCTTTTACCTAAAACTCTCATAATTAATGCAATTGGTGTTACCGCAAGTGCGAAAATTAAAAAGACCATAACTCTTGTCATTATAGAAGACATGAAATCTCCAAACTTCATCCAAAGTTTTTCAGGCCAGTATAAAGCGCTAGGGAAAAAGTATGACAAAAATTTCGTAATACAAGCTAGTGCAATAAAATATATTGCAAAAGTCTTTTTATGATAAAGCTGAAAAGCAGCTAAAAGAATAAAAACACCTGTAAAAAGCAAACCAAAGTCTTTTAACTTTTTTGTATCTATATTCTTGTCTTGTTTTGCAGTCTGACTAGTCAAGCTCATACTCCTGTCTCCAATCTACGTTTTCATGAAACTTTGGTTGTTCTTCTTTTAATAAGATACAATCTTCTAAAACCAAAACATCCATTTCCGTTCTCATAAAACATTTATAAGCATCTTCAGGAGAGCAAACTATTGGCTCACCTCTAACGTTGAAAGATGTATTAATTAGAACACCACAACCAGTAATTTTCTCAAATTCAGATATTAATTTATGAAATTTAGGGTTTTTATCATCAGATACTGTTTGAACTCTAGCTGAATAATCAACATGAGTAATAGCAGGTAAATCGCTTCTTTTTATCTTTAGCTTTTCTATACCAAAAAGATCTTCCTCACTCTTAGACATTTTTCTTTTGATTTTCTCGCTAATTGGAGCAACTACAAGCATGTAAGGTGAGTCTTCATCTAAATCGAAATAATCATTTACTTTCTCTTTAAGACAAGCTGGAGCAAAGGGTCTAAAAGATTCTCTGTATTTAATTTTTAAATTCATCGTTGATTGCATTTCAGTATTTCTAGGGTCACCTATTATACTTCTTGCACCAAGAGCTCTTGGCCCAAATTCAGACTTTCCACTAAACCAACCTACTACTTTTCCATCAGCAATCAGTTTTGCAGTTTCCTCAATGCTTTTACCATTTTCATATTTTTTAAATGGAATCTTGTTATCTTCTAGCCAATTTTTTATTTCTTTAATTGAATACTCAGGCCCTAAAAGTGAGGCTGATTGAGAATCGGTAGATACTGCTCTTCTAGGTTTTTCCAGTATTTGATGCCAAGCATAGGTAGCGCAACCTAATGCTCCACCTGCATCTCCTGATGCTGGTTGGATCCAAACATTATCAAATATTTTTTCTTTAATAATTTTTCCATTAGCAACACAATTAAGTGCTACTCCACCAGCTAAAACCAAATTCTTCTCACCAGTTTCTTTTCTTACATGCCTAGCTATTTTTAACATGATTATCTCAGTTACAGCTTGAATAGATGCAGCAACATCCATATGTCTTTGGTCTAACTTGCTCTCAGGAGCTCTAGGGGGATGTCCAAATAACTCGCTGAATTTATCAGAAGTCATTGTTAAGCCTTGGCAATAGTTAAAATAGTCTTGATCCATTCTAAATGAACCATCATCTTTAAGATCTATTATATTATCTAAAATTAAATCTACATATTTAGGCTTACCATAAGGGGCTAAACCCATTAATTTGTATTCACCAGAATTAACCTTAAAACCACAATAATAAGTAAAGGCACTATAGAGTAGACCTAAACTATGTGGGAATTTTAATTCATATTGAATATTTATCTTATTATCTTTTCCCACTCCCCAAGAAGCAGTTGACCATTCCCCTACCCCATCTACTGTAATAAATGCTGCAGATTGAAACGGTGAAGGATAAAAAGCAGAGGCTGCGTGTGATTGATGATGCTCAGGATAAATAATATCTCCCTGATAGCCTATGCTCTTTTTAATTTGGTCACCCATCCAAAGCTTTTCCTTAAGCCATAAAGGCATCGCTTTAAAAAATGATGAGAACCCAAGCGGTGCAAAACTTAAGTAAGTCTCAAGTAGTCTTTCAAATTTTATCCAAGGCTTATCGTAAAAAGCAACAAAGTCTAATTGTTCAGAATCTATTCTTGCTTGTTGTAAGCAGAATTTAACAGCATTTTCTGGAAAACGGTGGTCGTGTTTTTTTCTAGAGAATCTTTCCTCTTGTACCGCTGCTATTATTTCTCCATTTTTAAGAATGCATGCAGCAGAATCATGATAAAAAGCTGAGATTCCTAAAATGTATATATCTTTACTCATTTAAAAAAACTACCTTACTTGATGTAAGTAAGTATTTACATTAAAAAGTTACATAATGCCAAGCAATATACAAAGCCCCAGCTCAAACACCAGCTCAAGTAAGTTTTCCTGGAAAATAAGCTTAATCACAATATTGATAGTATTTTTGATGCTTAAGGCTTCTAGTTGGCAATGGGGTAAGTATAAAGAAAAGACAAAACTCTTAAAGACCTACGAACATAACTACGAAGCAAGAGAAATAGAGGATTATACTAAACTAGAAATAAATTTATATCGGAAAGTTATTCTTCTTGGAGAATTTAATTATGAAAATCAATTTCTAATTGCTAATAGAAAGGACATTACTGGCCCTGGGTTTTGGTTACTTACAGAATTTAAGCTTAGAAACCAGAAAAAAATCAACATTAATAAGTCTATAATAGTAAGCAGAGGTTTTATACCATTTAAGGACCGAGATAATCTAGAGAAATACAATTATAATCAGCCTAACTTGATACAAGCAGTAATACAGAAAAGCATACCTCAAAAATCTTTTCTTTCCCCCTCAGAATCTAAAAATAAACACATTTACCTATATCCTGATATTAATAAAATATGTATAAAACACGCTATAAATTGCGTCGATACCACATACTATGCACAAAAGATAAAAATGGCTAAAGAACCAATTTTTCCTAAAGAATCAATTAGTATACAAGTGCCACCTAGCACCCATTATGGATACACATTTGAGTGGATAATATTAGCTTTAATTACTCTTTTTCTATCAACATTTGCTCAATTGTATCCTAAAAAACTCTCAAAAATCTTTAGCTCTAGAAGCTTTAGATTAAGCGCTAAAAAAGGCTCTGGTGCTTCTATGTTTTTTTCTGTGTTTTTATTACTAGCAATCATATTCAATATCCTTTTTCTACCAGGTAAATCTTATGCCACTGAAAAACATACCGAGGTACCAAAAGATGCTCTAATTAAAGAACATTTAGGTAATCAAATAGATTTAGAGCTAAGCTTTACTTTACAAAACGGCAAAAGAACAACGATATCTGAATTACTTTCTAAAAATAAACCGCTTATAATCGCACCGCTTTATTTTGAGTGCCCTAGGCTATGCACCCTTAGTCAATCTGGACTTTTAGAGACTATTAATAAAAATAAATTAAAGCTTGGAGATGACTATGAAGTTGTATCTATTAGTTTTAACGAGAAGGATACTCATGAATCTGCTTTTAAATACGCTGAGGTTTACAGGTCTAAGCTTACAGAAACACTCAACAAATCAGCATGGCAATTCGCTGTTACTGATAAAGAAACCATTGCAAAACTAATGAAGGGCATTGGTTTTTCTTTTAAAGAGGATAAAGGTCAGTTTATTCATTCTGCAGGAATGATAATTTTAACACCAAAAGGTGTGATCTCCCGCTATTTTTACGGTATACAGTTTCCGCCAAATCAATTACGTTTAGCGCTCTTAGAAGCTGCAAAAGGTAAAATTGGTAGTAGCTTTGATAGAATAATGATGTTTTGCTTTAGGTTTGATCCAACTAAGGGTAAATACACCCTTGCTGTTTGGAACATAACTAGAGTTTTGTGTACTGCTTTTGCTATAGCACTAGTAGGGTTTATTTTTTACTTAAAAAGAAAAGAAAAAGAAGAATGAATCTTTTTGAAATTTTTGATTTTATGCCAGTAGGCGCCTCTGATTGGACCGTTAAAGTTGATTGGATCAATAACTGGATTAGTATTGTATCTGCACTTTGTACTGTTGGGATAACAGGCACAATGATTTACTTCGCGCTTAAGTATCGAGATAAAGGAGATACTAAACCTACATCTGCTGTATCTCATAATGCAACAATCGAAACTGTTTGGACTGTTATTCCTACTGTAATAGTTCTCTACGTATTTGCTTACGGCTTTTATATATATAAAGACATGAGAGAAGTTCCAAGCAACGCAATGGAAATTGATGTTAGAGCTTGGAAATGGAATTGGGAATTTACTTATCCAAATGGGAAAAAGACTAATGACCTCACTGTTCCAGTTGGCAAAGCAATTAAATTAATTATGACATCTGATGATGTGCTTCATAGTCTATTTATTCCAGCAATGAGAATTAAAGAAGATGTTAGAGGTGGGTCTTATAGTTACCTCTGGTTTAAACCTAATAAAACAGGTGAATTTACTATATTTTGTACTGAATATTGCGGAACAGGTCACTCTGCAATGTATAAAAAACTAAAAGTTGTTAGTGCTGAGAAATACCAAGATTTTTTACTTGATAGAAATAAAGCTGAGTTAACTCCAATGCAATTAGGGAAACAACTCTTTGCTAATAAAGCATGTGCGACTTGTCATAACGTGGCGAATAACAACAGATTAGTTGGACCTGGCTTAAAAGGTTTATTTAAATCTAAAGAAAGAAAATTTGCTGATGGCTCAAGTGTAGTTCTTGATGAGAATTACGTTAGAGAATCAATTCTTTATCCGAACAAAAAAATTGTTCAAGGATACGCTCCAGCAATGCCTGCTTTTGAAGGGCAATTAAACGAAGAAGAAATTTCAGCTTTAATTACTTATTTAAAGTCATTGTAGAAAAGTAGAAACAGTAAAGAAAAAAAAGAGGAAAAAAATAACGATGTCACATGATGCTAGCTACATAGAAACACCAGAAGGAATTAAGCCTTTTTCCTTACAAAATATTTATAATTGGTGGATGACAGTTGACCATAAAAAAATTGGCTTGATGTATTTAGCATCAATGCTTGTATTTTTTTTCGTAGGAGGAGCTGCTGCTCTTTTAGTTAGAACCGAGTTATTCGCTCCTGGTGAGACTATTATGAATGCAGATGGTTACAACAGAGCATTTACTGCTCACGGTGTAATTATGATTTTCCTTTTTATCGTACCTGGCATACCAGCTACTTTAGGAAATTTCTTACTTCCTCTTATGATTGGTGCTAAAGATGTAGCCTTCCCTAAACTAAATAGACTTAGTTACTGGATCTATGTTTTTGGAAGCCTAATAGGAGTAGGAGCACTATTTGGTAAACTTGATACAGGTTGGACTTTTTATGCGCCCTACAGTGCTCAAAATAGCTCTGCAGTAATTGCAGCAACCACAGCTGCTTTTGTTCTAGGTTTCGCTTCAATTCTTACTGGAATTAACTTTTTAGTTACAATTCATAAAATGAGAGCCCCTGGAATGCATTGGGATAGATTGCCTCTTTTTGTTTGGGCTAGTTACGCAACTGCAATACTTCAAGTAGTTGCTACCCCAGTTGTTGGTATTACTTTAGTAATGCTTATTGCAGAAAATACTATGGGCATTGGTGTTTTTAACCCAAAGATGGGTGGAGATGCTGTTCTATTTGAACATATGTTTTGGTTTTATTCTCACCCAGTAGTTTACATTATGATTCTTCCAGCAATGGGAATTGTAAGTGAAATAATTCCTGTTTTTTCTAGAAAGCCAATCTTTGGATATAAGGCAATTGTTTATTCAAGTGTTGGAATTGCAGCTATTAGTTTTCTAGTATGGGGGCACCATATGTTTGTAGCTGGAATGTCTAACTGGGCTAGATACATATTTTCTTTCCTAACTTTCTTTGTTGCAATACCAACTGCTGTAAAAGTTTTTAACTGGGTATCAACTATGTATAAAGGCTCTGTAAGATGGGACTCACCAATGCTTTACGCAATGGCTTTTGTATTTTTATTTATGATTGCTGGAACTACAGGTATTCACTTAGCAACACTTGCTACTGATGCTCACTATCATGATACTTACTTTGTAGTTGCTCACTTTCACTATACTATTCAAGGTGGAGCTGTAATTGGACTAGTTGCTGGTCTTCACTACTGGTTCCCATTAATGTTTGGAAGAAGATATAACGAAAAAATTGCAAAATACGGATTTATATTTTTATTCATTGGCTTTAATGCAACTTTCCTTCCTCAGTTTGTTATGGGAATGGAAGGCATGCCTAGAAGATATTTTGACTATCCACCTGAATTTGAGCCAATGCATAAAATTTCTTCTATTTTTTCTTTTGTAAATGGGATGGGTTATCTGTTTGTTTTTGGAAACTTAGTTTACGCGGCTTTTAAAGGTGAGAAATGTAAAGATAATCCTTATAACTCTTATTCACTAGAGTGGAGAGCAAGTTGCCCACCTACTGAACATAACTGGCAAGAAATTCCAGTAGTTGAAGAATGGGGATATGGTTACGATAAAGAAATGGCAGGAGCTTAGAGATGGGAAGTCATAAAGAATTACCAGCAGGACATTTTTCATACATGGAGCCTGAGCAGGCTTACCACTCCTCTAAACTTGGAATGTGGTTATTTTTAGTAACTGAAGTTTTACTTTTTGGTGGACTCTTTGCTGCCTTTGCAATTTTTAGATGGAAGTTTCTAGAAGACTTTAATCAAAATGCTCATCTTCTTAATTGGAAACTAGGCTTATTAAACACATCTATACTTTTATTTAGTTCCTACACTATGGTTAGAGCAGTAGATGCAGCACAGCATGGTAACAATAAAAATGTTAAAAAATGGTTACTGATCACAATGCTATGTGGAATAGGATTTTTCGTAGTTAAAGGCATTGAATATAGTGCAAAACTTGGACATCACATCTATCCTGGTTCTAATATATTCTTTGGTCTCTACTACGTAATGACTGGTATTCATGCTCTACACGTTTTAATTGGTTTAGGTCTAATGGTTTGGCTATGGAAGCTTGCCGGTAAAGAAATCTTTACTAAAACTCATTACACGCCAGTAGAAGTTTGTGGGCTATATTGGCACATTGTAGATATTATTTGGATTTTTCTTTTTCCACTACTTTATCTTATGGGTGGAATTGGAGCTGGAGCTCACTAGTAGCAGCATTAAAAAGAGAGACAACTATGGCAAAATTAAGTAAAAGACTAGGTGATGGAAGTAACCCGTGTGAAGACTTACATGATGAACTAGGTCATACAGTTCCAATAAAAACTTATAACAATATCTTTTTTGCTCTAATGGTATTAACTGCTCTAACAGTCTGGGCAGCCAGCTGGCCAGTTGGTGTTATCACGCATATCTTTCTTGCAATGTTCATTGCTACTGTAAAAGCTAGTTTAGTGGTTATGGTATTTATGCATCTTAAATTTGAATCTAAGCTCTACTATTCTTTAGTAGCTTGTCCTATAATAATTATGTTTCTACTTTTCCTAGGAACCTTAGGTGATTTAACTGTTAAAGAGAATCCAATTCCTTCTAGCCTAGAGTCTATTGATACTCATATGCCTAGCACAGTAGACCACCACTAGTTACTGATAACACAGACCAACTAAAAGACGTAAACTGCTAAAATTTTTAAAGATTTCACTGAGCAAAAAAAAGCTTTAAAGACTTAAAGTAATTCAGACGTATATATATTTATATATACTAATTATTACATTTAAAAATTTACTATGGATTCAACACTTTTAATATTAATCGGTCTTTGGGTAGTAGCAATTCTTGTTTGCTTACCAATTATTATTATTATTAAAGTTACTGGTAAGAAAAATACCAAGAATCAAGTGTATAATAAGTTAGAAGAATTAGGTAACAAAATAGCTAAGCATCAATCGAGGCTACAAATAGTAAGATCTCATGCAATAGACTACCTAAACAGCTTAGGCCCAGTTGGTGCTAAAAATATGAGTCAAATTCAATCAACTCTAGCTAATGTTGAAAGTCTAGCAGATAAAGCACACAAATTAGTTCAAAGTAATTCAAAAAAGAGTCTTAGATTAGCAAATGATATTCTTGATGGTAAACAAAGCATAATGATTCAAGAAGGCACCAAGGAAAGTGAATATACACTTAGTGATAGCTGGGAAAAAGAAATCGAAGACCTTATACAAGAGCTAGGAACAAGAGTAGCTGAGGTTTCAAAAAATGCTAAAAATACTGGAATTCCAACTTTTGGAAGACAGTTCAAAAGAGAAACTATGCACGATTTAGAGCAAGCTGGAATAAATATAACTGATTTTAGAAAAGATCTAAGTTAACAAACTAGAAAAGAATAAAGCTAAAAGCTTCTAGCTAACCTCAACAAGCCAATCCTTATACTTCTTATTATCCCCTTTTACTGTATCAAAATACACTTTTTGTATAGCTGAAGATATTTTACCAACACTACCATCACCAATAGGATATCTATCAACTTCAATCACAGGAGAGACTTTAGCTCCAGTTCCAGTAAGAAATATTTCATCTGCTTTATAAAGTTCAGTTCTATCTACTGATCTTTCAGTAACTTTAATTCCTAAATCACTTGCTATCTGAATAACAGATTTTCTAGTAATACCTTCTAAAATGTTATCAGTTACAGGAGGTGTTACTAACTCGTCTTCAAAAACAAAAAATATATTCTCTGCACTTCCCTCTACGACATGGCCCCTGTCATCTAAAAAAATTGCTTCATCATAGCCTTCTAATAAAGCTTCTGTTTTTGCAAAAGCAGTATTTACATAAAGGCCATTAATTTTTGCTCTTGCAGGAATAGAGTTATCACTTGCCCTAACCCAACTTGAAACCTTACAACGCATACCCGATGTTGGCACGTAATCTCCAAGTGGATATAAATAAGCACATAGGGAATCGTTATATTCTATTAGTTTTGGTGTAACTTTATTTTCATTACTGTAGTTAGTAATACGAATATAAACATCATGATTAATTTTATTAGCTTTAATTAACTCTTTAACCACGTTTAGAAATTTGTCGTAGTCATATCTGTCTAGAAAATTTTTATACCTTAGAAGCTTACAAGCAAACCTAAAGCGTTTATAGTGTTGATCTGGTCTAAAAACGAATAACTTTTTACTTTCTTCATTATAATGAGCTCTCATTCCTGTAAAACAGCCTAAGCCGTATAAGAAGGCCGTATTAGCGATTGATAAGGTAGCTTTACTAAAGTCTACTATCTCGCCGTCTAAGAAAACTAAAGATTTTTCATGGTCAAACATAAGCTGATACTCGTCAAAATTATCTGGTGATAATAACATATTTGGTTCATAGTAAAAGTAAAAAGAACTGAAATAAAACATAAGTAGAACGAAACATTATGAAAAAATTTAAAATTATACTTTTTTGCCTTTTATTTTTTGTGGCAAGCTATGCCAGTGCTGAGACTTCCGACCCTTTAGAATCTATTAATAGACCAGTATTTTGGTTTAATGACAAAGTAGATAGTTATGTCTTAAAACCAGTAGCACAAGGATATAAATACATAGCACCTGTTCAGGCAAGAACTGGTATTTCAAATTTCTTTGATAACATACGTTATCCAATTTACTTAGTAAGTGATGTAGTTCAATTTAAATTTACACAAGCTGCTGAGCATACTGGAAGATTTTTAATAAATTCAACTATTGGTATCGGTGGGTTTTTAGATGTTGCAAAAGGCTTTGGTCTAGAAAGACACCGAGAAGACTTCGGAACTGCATTGGGCTATCACGGAGTTCCGGATGGGCCGTATATAGTTCTTCCTTTCTTGGGGCCATCAAACTTAAGAGATACTATTGGCTTAGTAGTAGATAGATTTATCCACCCTAGTGCACATATCACAAGATTAGAGTTAGGCCGGGCAGAAGATAATCTAGTAACATACGGATTACTAGGGACTGAAGTTGTTAGCACTAGAGAACAGTTACTGGGAGTAGTAGACTCTGCGAAGTCAGCTTCTCTGGATTACTATCTATTTGTTCGCTCTGCATATAAACAAAGTAGAGATGGTTTAATAAGTGATGGCGCAGTAGTTGATGAATTTGAAGACGATTTTGAATTTGAAGACGATGAGTAGCTCTTTTAATGATTTTGAATCCTTTTTCATGTCATTAAAATCTAATTAATATGGTGTGTTTATTAGTGAATAGATTATGTTTTTTTCATCAAAATTAATTAAAGAGCTATTTGAAGAATTAATACATTCTGAGAATTTAAAGCAAGATACTGTTAGCAATATGATTTACCATTTAAAGCTACCAGGACAACAAGTCTCTAAACTTCTAGCGTCTTTAATTGCTAGCCAATCTTTTGACGACATTAACAAGTTTCCTAAAAGAATGGCTTTTGGAGTCTTAGACGATAGTTTACTAATTTATGACTTAAATGAAAGATACAACAATAATTCTAAATTATGTAAAAAAATAGATTTTATCGATCTAAATTTAAAAAAACTAGAATACCCTATTAGTATAACAAACTTATTTGAATCTGGATTTAGTGTTTTCCTATTTGCACTTGAGGCGACTCAAGATTTAGCCCAAATAAGTACTGAGCCTAGTAATGCAGAGCTAGCTTCACTAACTGAAAGAGTACTAGAGTCTTTTATTATTGAGAATGAGATCACAAAGACTCTACTTTCTAAAGTAGTCACAAATTTTGAAAAAGAACAGAAAAATAGATTGGAAAGTAGAATCTCTATGTCTATTAAAAATGGGATTAAAAATGATCCATGGAACGACCACTCTAGAGAGATTTTTTCTTTAAATGAGCCTATCAGGTTTAAAAGTTCAATTAAAAACTTAGAGAACTTTGAAAACTACGCTTGGAATACGATAGAACAAATTACTCTTATTTGTAGACAATAGTCTGATTCAGACACGAAATAAACAGTTTCATACTAATTCATCTATAAGAATCAACACTAATTTAATATAAGTTTTTAGAAGCAAAAGCTTGATTTTACTTGATTAGTTAGTGAGCAATAGGAGCGTTATGGATAGAATATTAGTTACTCAAGTTTATGCAAGTTTATTATCTCTAGAAAAAAAACTTACTGAAGTTAAACAACTGATAGAGCAAAGAAAAAACAAAGCACATATCTATCAACCACTAATTCCTCAATTTCAAGAGACTATAAGTAAAATGAGAAAAACTGCTAACTTTCTACAACTTAGTTTAGCTAAAAAAGACTGGGCTGGAGTGGTAAGAAACACAGAAGTCTTTTATGGACTTTCTTATCTTATTAGAGGCGAATTACTTTCAACATACGGAAAACTTTTAAGAAATGAAAGTGAAAAAGTTAGTGTTAGTATTAATCTTTCTTCTAAAGAAACTAGATATCATTAATTAAATAATAAAAAATTTTAATACATTGCCGAAGGCAATAGTTAACAGCAATATAGTTGAATTAGGTTGATTTTTAGTAAAATTAGCTGCAGTGCAGCAGACTCAAAATTAAGCTAATTCAACTATATTATTTTTTCATAATTCTACGAAGTTTCTTATCAACTTCACGTTTTTTAATGTCCTGCCTCTTATCATGAGACTTCTTTCCTTTACCTAATCCTAATTCAACTTTACATAAGCCCTTAGCGTTAAAATATACTTTTAAGGGTACTAGAGTTAGACCCTTTTGTTGAATCTTTGCGTGTAAACGTATTATTTGGCTTTTTTTAATTAAAAGCTTTCTCTCCCTGTAGGGATCTAGGTCCTGCTTTCTAGCAAAAGAATAAGGTGCAATATGACATCTTACTAGATAACACTCATTTCTTTTAATCTTAATATAACTTTCTTTTAAAGATATACCGTTATTTCTTATTGATTTAACCTCGCTTCCAAGCAGACTCATACCAGCTTCGAACTTATCGATAATTTCGTAGTCTCTTCTGGCTTTTTTATTGGATTCGATAATCATAAGCTTTGACATTATGCTTTATTTATAAAATTATTACCATATTAAATGTAAGCATAACTTAGTATATAGACTCATTGATTAAGCAACACTCTAAAGCATACGCACCTGCACATATTACTGGATTTTTTAAAATCTATGAGAATGGTTCAACTGGTGCAGGTATTAATCCTAAATTAGGTGCTGTAACAAAGATTAAGTTATTAGAGCAAGCGGACTCTACAAAAATAAGGATAAACTCACTAGAGGATAAAGCCCCTGTTTCTAACTACGTTATTGATGAATATCTAAAACTTAGTAATGAGTTAAAAAACATCTCACTAGAAATCGATCATAGTTTAGAGTATCCATCAGGTTTTGGAATGGGTATGAGCGGCGCAGGAGCGTTCTCCCTCTCCTTGGCTCTTAATGAGCTGCTAGATTTAAAATTAGATTTCAACCAATGTATGGAGATTGCTAAATTATCTGATATTAAAGCTGGTACTGGCCTAGGAGATGTAATAGCTCAAAAATTCTTCGGCTTAATGATAGGCAGACCACCCTACCCTAGTTCTGATGTCGAAATAATTCCAACAAAATATAAATTTGTCACATGTGGATTTTTCGCATCAATTTCTACAAGCTCTATTATTAAAGATGAAAAATTTAAAGAAAGAATAAACTCTATAGGCTCAGAGTGTATGGATGAGCTTGAGAAGAATAAAACTGAAGATAAATTCATTGAACTTTGTAGGCATTTTACTAAGAGTACAAAAATAGCCAGCAAAGAAGTTCTAGAAGTTATGGAAAATATTCCACAGTGTAGCATGTCAATGCTTGGTCAAAGTGTTTTTCTTTTAACTAATGATGTAAATGAGAGTGAAAAAACTCTGAAACAATTTTGCAAAAATGTTAAATCATCTGAGATCTCGACTAAAGG
The DNA here is from genome assembly GCA_964408435.1 of uncultured Bdellovibrionales bacterium. GTDB lineage: Bacteria > Bdellovibrionota_C > UBA2361 > SZUA-149 > CAYOZL01 > CAYOZL01. The sequence continues at coordinate 13,553 of CAYOZL010000014.1, forward strand.
TGCGCATGTCATTAGATAAAGAGCATCCTAGATATCAATCTTTAAAAGCTAGAGAGAAGCTAAAATATGGCCTAAAAAATGGCATCACTACTCCAACAGGTCTTATTGCTCACGGCAGAGGTGAGTCATTAGATTACCTACTAGGAGAAAAAACGCATGACTTTGCATTTAGTGCAATTACAGCTACTGCAGCAAAAATTCTAAATTCTAAAAAACCAATATTATCAGTAAATGGAAACTCAGCGGTATTAGCAACAGAAGAACTAATTGAACTAAGTGTACAGAGTAAATCTGAGCTAGAGATAAATTTATATTACGACGCTCAAGAAAGAAGAGATAATATCTATAATCATTTTAAAAGTTATGGAGCTAAGATTCTAGGTAAAAACCCTGATAGTAAAATTAAAGGTTTAAAATCTAGTAGAGCTAACGTAGAAAAAGTTGGCATGCTAGAAGCAGATTTTGTCTTAGTGATGCTAGAAGATGGGGATAGAACAGAAGCTTTAATTAAGAATAATAAGTTTGTCTCAGCTATTGATCTCAATCCACTTTGTAGAACAGCTAAAAAAGCTAATATTACAATAGTAGATAATATCACTAGAGCTATTCCATTACTTACTAAGAAATGTATCGAGCTTAAAGAAATTGATTTTCAAAAAAGAGAAGAGATTATTAAAAATTATAACAATAATGAAATTCTTAAATCAGCAGAGAAGCAACTTAGGCAAATGCTTTAGCTGCCCAAGAGTCTTTATACTCTTTTGATAAACCATTAGTTTTTAGACTTCCTAGAGCAGATAAGGATAAGTCATAAACATACTCAACACTCTGATTTTTTAAAATTTCACTAAATTCGCTTCTAGAACTACAGTTAATATTATTATCATTTTTCCAAAATACATCAGTAAAATCAGACAAATCGATACCGTGCTTATTTAAAATAATCTTAATATCTTTTCTCATTGAATCAATTGAACAGCCTGATGAACCATTCGCTACGAGAACTAAGAATCTGTTTTCTAATATTGAATGAGAGGAATTGATTGCTCTTCCATGAGACCTCCATTCTTCTAGAAAGTTATTAACCTCAACACATACATCTTCAAGCTGTTTAGAACTTGGGTTATTTTTAAAACCAAATACCCAACATTTAGAATCATCTGAAAAGTCTTCAAACATAACTGCTAACTCCATTTCTTTAGTAATTCTTCAAAACTTTTTTGAAACTTCTTACTATACCATTCCCTATCACTAATAACTTTTTCTACTTTCTTCTTTTCTTTTGCATCATAGAACTTAACCAACTTACCATCTTTATTAACAAAGAAAGTTTCAGGAAAACCCTCTACCCCATATTTATTAGCTATTTCTAATTCCGGGTCATATAGTATATCAAATTTAAAGTTTTTCTTATTATAAAGTTCTACTACTTTTGTTCTTAGAGATTCTGGGTCAGTATTTATTGTAATTACTTTTAAGCCTCTATCTTGATATTTTTCAGCCACACGACTTAAAGCTGGTAACTCAGCAACACAAGGAGGACACCAAGTTGCCCAAAAGTTTATTAGTAAAATTTTGCCTTTATAATCTTTTAAAGATTTAGGTTTTGCTTTAATGCTAAGTAAACTAAAATCCGGGGCATTCTTTAATTTACCTGCTAATTCAGCTGGATCTTTTTTAATATTATCAAAACCTGATTGATTACATGAGATGACAAAAACAATTAAAAAAGTTAATCTTACAAGCATAATATGAAACAAGTTATTTTAGATAAGTATTTTTTTCAACTCTGGGGCTTAATTTGTTTTTTAGCTAAGTTTATTGGCATAAAACATACTTCACATATATTTCATTTCCTTGGGTTTTTGAGTAGCTATATTTTCAAAAAAGAAAAAAATATTAGCGCTACTCAGCTAAAATTCTCTAAATTTAAAGATGCAGATAAAATTGCTAAAAATAACTTTATTCACATATCTAAGTCACTAGGTGAAATTGTTCACTTAGATTCATACATAAAAAACAAGCACTTTACATACAATGGTTTGTCCGAAGTAGAATCAAAAGTAGGAAATGGAGCAGTAGCTCTTAGTGCACATATTGGTTGTTTTGAATTATTAGCAGCTTATCACGGTAAGCGGGGTAGCAATCTATATGTAATTGGAAGGAATATTAATTTTGAATCAGCACAGAGCACTTTAGAAAAAATTAGAACTGATTACGGGGCCAAAACTGTTTGGAGAGAGGATAATCGATCTTTGAAGATACTAGCGAAAGGACTTAAAACAAAAGGCTTAGTAGCAGCCTTAATTGACCAAGATACGACTTTAGAAAGTAAGTTTTCTAATTTTTTTGAGCTAGATGCAGCCTACCCCATAGCTCCTATAAAGATTGGTATTAGATACCAAATTCCTATTTTTACCTCTTTTATCTATAGAGTTAGAAACCTAAAACATCATATTTGGACTGAAGAAATTAAATACGATCCTAATGATGAAAATGCTCAGCAAAAAGTTTTAGATGAGTATAACAATCGAGTTCAAAATTTGATAAAACTCTACCCTTCTCAGTGGATCTGGTGGCATCGAAGATGGAGAAGAAGAGAAGGAAAAAATGGGGAACAAGACAATCGAATACATTCGACAAATGAGTATCTAGATTTTTTAAAAAAACATGCAAATCAATAAATACATAATTAAATATACCTTAAAGCTCTCTCTAGTTATTTTATTTTTTTTAAGTTGCTCTACTAACTTTAGATATTTTCTAGAAAAAGCTGAAGAAGCTGAAAAGGCTAATCAATACAACGTGGCTATTGAAAACTACAAAAAACATATTGAATTTAGAAACAACGATCGTAAACCACCAAAAGAAAATCCTTATTTTTACTTATTAATGATAGGCGATTTATATTTAAAAAATGAAGAACCTATCAAAGCAAAAGATACATACTTAGAAGCAATAGATAAAGAAGTAAGTAAAGCTCTATGTGCTGAAAGAATAAGAAATATTGCAAAGTATTATTCTGAAAAAAATGATTACGAAAAGGCTTTCGAAACTTTAGAAGAGCATAGAGAACTAGATCCTCTATTATTTGATTTAGATAAAGATAATCTTCATAAAACTTACATAACAACTAATCAAGAAGTTGAAACAATTAACTAAATTTTACTTCTTTGCAATTTTTTAATTAGAAGATAAGTAGCAATAAAAAACAACTGTAGAAAAAACGCGATAAACACATCTCCAAAACCATAAGGTAAGCTATATTCAATAATATTGGCTTCAAATACAAACAAGGAAAAAATTCCAATTACAAGAGTTAAAAAAGAAGCTCTAGCAGAAATGCTAATTTCATTTAAACAACAAAACAATGGAATAAAAAGCATCAATGCTATTGCAGTGCCTTTACTAGCAAGTAGTATAATACTGCCTTGACTCTCTGGGATTAGGGCTAAGACAGTTAATACGAAAATAAGTAAAACTACTATAAAACTACCTATTTTCTTTTCTTGTGAAGTATTTAATTTCTCAGTTAATAAGGGATTTATTAAATCTCTAACAATTACAGATGAAGCACTAATAAGTTGAGAATCTATAGTTGACATGCCAGCAGCAAAAGTTGCCAAAACTAACAAAGGCAAGCCAAGTGGAAAATATTGTTTATAAAACAAAGAGATAACTTTATCACTATCTGGACTACCTTCAATTAAAGGGATTGCCAGAATTCCTGACGTCATCAAAACTGTTGCTAAAATAAAAGATAAAAAAGCAAATAAAGTAATGCCTTTAGAAAAAGATTCTGCATTTTTTGCCATGTAGGATCTTTGCCAAATATGCGGTAAGACGGCAAAACCTAAAGTCCATATAAAAGCAATAGTTAACGTAGAACCGATGTTAGAAGAATCAAGAATAAATAGTTCTGGTTTTATCTCCATAGCTTTTTGAAAACCTAAGACTAAGCCATCAGTATTTAAAAATGTAACTATTAAACCAAGCGCTATAAATGCAAGAAATATTATACCTTGCAAAACATCTGTTAGGATAATCGCCCTGGTTCCACCAAAAAAACTATAAAAAGCAGTAGCTAGAGCAACTAAAATAACCCCTGTTGAATAAGAAATAGAACCTGAACTAGTTGCATCAATTACTTTACCGATACCAACAAACTGTATTAAGGCGTAAGGTACAAGAGCAACTACACATATAATAGAAATAAAGAATCTAAAGCCTTTAATTTCATAAAAATCAACAAGTAAATCTGCAGGAGTGATGTAGCCTTTTGATTTTCCTAATAACCAGATTTTTCTTCCTATATACCATGCAGTAAAAGGGGCTGAGAGAAGATAAATTACAGCAGTCACATACCACGAGATTCCTCTAGTATAATAAAAACCTGGATAACCTAAAAAAGTAAAAGTACTAAACCAAGTTGCAAATATTGTTAATCCTAGATGAAACCATTTAACATCTCTTCCAGCTAAAAAATAATCTTCAGCGGAATCTTTTGAATTCTTCCTAGCAACTATGCCCAGAAAAACACTGAGGCTTAAAAAAATTAATATTATTATATAAATATAAGCAGACAAACTTAATCCCTAGAAATCTCTTTAGCCCATTTAGAAAAAATAGACTGATAAGCTAAAAAAATAATAAAGAGCAATAGCACTGCAAAAAAAGTCACATAAACTACACTTGTTGGAATTCCAAATATTAAAGAGTTTTTTGTTTGATTTAAAAAGAAAAAGCCACAAACTATTCCAAGAATATTTAATAAATATGAAATAAATAAATAAATATTTTTTCTTTTTAGCTTGCTATCTATTCCTTTATTTAGAATTTCAGAAAAATCTTTTTGCATGAATTAAAAAGATACTAAATGTAACTTTAATTGTAAATTTTATAAGCTTCTATTCTATTAAACTTAATCAATCTTGCTCTAATAGCTCCTTTGGTCCTTTTAAAGTGTTTAGCTAGATAAACTATCTTTTCTCCACTATCATAGAGATCAAGCAAGCTTTTATCATCATGCTCAGTCCATCTCATACCTGTATTTTCAGGTAATTCTAGTTTTTTAATATAATATTTTTTATTCTTTCTTATCAGATTAAGAGCTCTACCTAATGCATATTTAGCCTCCATACTAAGATCTTTACCCTCACTCTGAGTTTCATCTAATAAGTCCTCAATTACGTTTTCAACGTTCTTTTCTTCCATATTCTCCTTATCTTAATCGGCTGTTAATGTATTATCGCGAAAAATATGGAGATATTTACTAATTTTAGGAGATTCTCGTATTATAAAACCCGCACTTCTCTGATTAAAGATTAGCCCAAAACAAACTAGAATATACTAAAGGGGCATAATAAAGCTTTTTTTAATGAGGTTATAAAGGAGAGTTATGGATAAGAATAAACAAGCACTATTACTTACAGTTAGAGAGGTATCATTACTTTTAAGAGTTCAAAGACCTAAGGTTTATGAATTAATTAAAGAAGGAGCAATTGACGGTTTCAAAGTTGGAGCTGACTGGAGAATCAGAAGAGATTCAGTTGAGAACCTAATTGGAGCTATTCCAGAGGATTTCTTTAAGAGAAATAAAAAGATATTAAAAGAGGAAGAAGAAAGTCACGTATAGACTTCTTTAATTCTTAATTTTACCTAAGACTACTCCTGTTAATCTCGAGTAGTCTTTTGCACTAAAGTTCTCAGCACGCTTTTTTAAATCAAAATTAGCTAATTCAAGATATTCTTTTATATTTTCGCTCTCATCACCTTTAACATCATTGCGAAATAAGCCAGAAAATTTTATCGAATTATATATTGTTTTTCTTCTGTGGCTAAAAGCGGCTCTAATTACTTTTTCGAAAGTATTAAAATCGTGAATATCAAATTCTAACTCTTTCCTAAAATCTAACTTAATCAATCTAGATTCTACTTCAGCACTTGGATAAAAGGATTGACCGGAGATTATATTTCCAAGTTTTGCCTTGCAAAAGGTTTTACACAAAATACTTAAAGAACCATACTGTTTAGAGTCTGGCTTTGCTGCTAATCTTTGTGAAAACTCTCTTTGAAACAACAATGAAGCTCTAGAGATATACTCTCTATTTTTAATTAGCCATAAGAAGAACTCTGATGAAACACTATATGGAACATTGCTAATTACAAATACCTTATCAGTGTTTAGTTTCTTACAAACTTCAGCTAAATCTATTTTGTTAAAATTGGAATTAAGAACTAGTTCCGGATTTAAATCTTGATGAGTAGAAATTAGGTAATTACAAAATTTAGACTCTAGCTCTATTAATGCAAAGTTTTTAGTATAGCTTAAAATCTCAGAGCTTAGAGCACCTATTCCTGGCCCTATTTCAAGCACAGGCGTACTAGCACTCATTTTTACAATACTTGCCAGGCCAGAGAAATCAATAATTGATTTAACAGTAGAATCGTTTAATAGAAAATTTTGCCCTTTTGATTTTTTTGGCTCAATATTTAAACTTTTAAGTATTTCTCTAACTTTCACTATCTACTACACTGCTTAAATTAAATATTGGCCATCTAGGTTTCACACCAATACTGTTAGCGATTGAATCCTTATCATATTTAAAATCCTGATACGCACCCTTACTTAATTGATACTGAGCAGCTACTGCAATCATAGCAGCGTTATCTGTGCACCATTTTCTAGGTGTTACGCAAAACTTCACATTATGTTCACTAACACTTGTTTTTAGAACTTCTCTTAATCTTTGGTTCGCTGCCACTCCACCCGTAAGTAAAAATGACTTAGGCTTATATTTTTTAACTGCAGAGATTACTTTTACCAATAATGAATTTACAATTGCTTCTTGATAAGAAGCAGCTAGGTCATTATAAAATTCTTTTTCTGTATTTTCTACTTTTCTACTAAGCGCTGTTTTTAGACCACTAAAACTAAAAGAACTTTCATCTTTTGCAATTGCAATTGGGAAATTAAATTTTTCGAAGTCTCCATTTTCTGCTTTCTTAGATAAAGACGGCCCTCCTGGATACGGCAATCCAAATAAAGTAGCCCCCTTATCAAAAGCTTCCCCCGCTGCATCATCTCGCGTGTTAGCAATTAATTCATAACTACCGGGTTCAGTAGCAATAAAAAGCATAGTGTGCCCTCCAGAGACCAAAAGTGTTAAAATAGGATATTCTGGTTGCTCTTGTTTCTCTAGCAAAAATCCAGAGAAGAAATGCGCCTCTAAATGATTTACAGAAATCAGAGGTATTTTAAGACTATTAGTTACTGCTTTTGCAAAACTTAGACCAACAAGCAAACAGCCTTTAAGACCTGGGCCTGTAGTTACTGCTATAGCTTTAAGTTTAGACTTATCTTGAACTAGTTTATTAAATAATAAAGGTAAATTTTTAGTATGCTCTCTTGCTGCTAACTCTGGAACAACTCCTCCGTATTTTCTATGTAATTTAATTTGAGAGGCTAAAACATCTTCTTTAATATTTTGTAGTGTTTCCTTGTAGGCATCTTTTTTGTAATCTATAGCGGACAGACATAAAGCTGTTTCATCACAACTTGTTTCAATAGAAAGAAGCACTAGCGTAGGCTTTCTAGGAAATAAGCAACTGCTTGCTTATCTGAAAGCTCCGCATTTCTAAGAAAGCTCCAAGCACAATCCTTATCTTTAATAAATTTATTTAAAGACTGCCCAGTGTTTAGAAAAGAAATATATTTTTCTTTATTCCACTTTAAATTTTTAGCTCTTAGCTTATCAAGTGCATTATCATGATAATTCGGATCAGTACTATGACAGCTTGCACAAGGAGCTAAGTTCAAAGTTAAATACCTGCCATACGAAGCAGTAGCTGAATCTTTTGGATGATTAACATAGCCTAGAATTTTATTAGAGAAATAACTGCTTTTATCCTCTACATTTTCATCTTTTACTTTTGAAGACGAACTCTTTAACGCTAAAAAAGTTGAAATAGATCTCAAATCAAAATCAGATGCCCATTTCAAACCATAATGAGTATCATTCGATCTAAAATAGCTAACAATATTATCTATAGATTTATTACCAACTTTAGGAGATGATTTAACATGGCAAAACCCACAAGAACCAATGCTTTCATAGAGATATTTACCTCTTTTAAAATGCTTAGAAATAATTTTTTTATTTCTAAAATCTAAGACTTCAATTTCTTGCTCAGGCTCAAAAACTGAAGAACAAGCAACGGTGCAAAGAATTAAGAATAATAGCGTAATAAATGTTTTATAAATCATTTTTTATTTTTCTTAATTTAGTTCTTCTTTAAGGTTAGGAATAAAGTATTATCATCTCTTAAAATAAGAACTAAAATAGGCTTATTCTCAGGAAATGCTTCTATAGCTTTACTAAAATCACTTAAGCTTGATACGCTTTTAGACCCTAGTTTCAAGATAACATCCTTAGTCTTAATACCTGCTTTAGCTGCTACTGAGTCAGGTTTCACCTTTGTAACAATTAAACCCTTCTCCTCAGATATATTCAAGCTATTAATGATATCACTTGTAAGCTCCTGCACGCTTAGACCAAAATAAGATTTAGATTCTGCCTTACCAAGTGGCTTTTCAGTAGAGGCTACAGAATTATCTTTTAATTCTTCTATATTAGCTTTTAGAAACTTTTCTCTTCCAGCTCTAAAAACTTTAACATCTACAGTTTTTCTAATTGGAGTCTCTGCAACTAAAACTGGTAAATCTTCGTTTTTTTCTACAATTTTTTTATCGAATTCAAGTATCACATCACCGACTTCAAAGCCTGCCTTAGACGCAGGGCTATCATCAATTATATCTGCGACTAGAGAACCTTTAGTATCTGCTAGACCCATTGCATCAGCTACATCTTGATCAACTGGTTGAATCAGAACTCCAAGCCAACCACGAACAACTCTACCTTTGTTCTTTAGCTGAGTAATAATATCCTTAACCAGGTTAACAGGTCTTGCAAAACCTATTCCTATATTCCCACCAGATGATCCCAAAATAGCAGTGTTAACCCCTATGACTTCTCCATTTGCATTAAAAAGAGGTCCGCCTGAATTTCCAGGATTAATAGAAGCATCTGTTTGAATAAAACTATCGTAAAGTCTATTTTGCTGACCAGGTAGAGCAATTTTCCTTCCCAGAGCTGAAACAATACCTACCGTTGCAGTATGACCTAGCTCAAATGGATTTCCTATTGCTAGCACCCAATCACCTGGCCTTAATTTATTTGAATTACCTAAAGGAGCTGCAGGAAGCTTTCCTGGATGCTCTACTTTAATTAAAGCTATATCTGTTTTTTGATCGAAACCAATAACTTCAGCCTCGTAGTCTTTCTTCTCATTTAAAAAGCTAATATTAATCTCACTAGCATTTTCGATTACGTGATAATTTGTAACGATATATCCATCTGGATGAATAACAAAGCCTGTTCCAAGACTCCTAAATTGTTGCTCAGGAGCTTCATCTGGCATTTGCAATAAGAAATCCCAAGGCCCTAATTGTTTAGGTAGCTTTGATTTATTTTTTTTAATCTTACCTTTTGTTTTAATATTTACTACCGACTTTCCTAACTTCTCAATCGTAGGAGCAAAGCTAGGTAAATTAAGTGCAGGCTCACTATCAGTTTTACCTACCCATAAATTATCATCACTAAAAGCATTGCTAGCGATTAGTAGTATTAATATTAAATTATATAAAAAGCTGTTGAACAGACTAAGCTTCCTTAGTTTTCTTAACATATGCCATCCTTAAACCTGTAAGTACTTCATCAAGTAAATTTTTCTCACTATCAGTTAGATTACCTTTTGTTTTATCCTCAAGTATTCCAATTATATCTATAGTTTGACGTGCACCTTCTAAATTAGTGCTAACTGAATTTGTTTCAGGATTTGGCGCATCACCTAAAAGAACAACTGTTTGGTGAGCTAAGCTCATGACAAAACTAGTAAAATCGAGTTTTATATTTGCATTCTGAGGACCTTCGTTTTGAGCTGTTTGCTTTTGTTCCACTTCAGGCTTTTTAGCTTCTTGTTTAATTTCTGGCTTAGTCTCTTCTTTAGCCATTCCCCTTTTATCTATTACTTTAAAGCTTTCTTTCTCTTCCATAATTACCTGCATTGCACTGTCATTATTAACCTGATTAAGTTATCTAAAATACTCTATTAAATAAAGAGTTAAGATGCCTAGTATTTTAATCTCTTTTTATGGTGCTTTGAGCGATTGAAAGTTAAATTCTTAGGAACAGGAACCTCAACAGGTGTACCTCTTATTGGCTGCAAATGCGAAGTCTGCACCTCATCAAACCCTCTGAATAAAAGACTCAGAACAAGTGCCTATATTAGCCTAGAAGATAATACAAAGATCTTAATAGATACTGGCCCGGATTTAAGACAGCAATGCTTGAGAGAAAACATCACTAAACTAGATTTTGTTTTCTACACTCATTTTCACTCAGATCATGTCTACGGAATTGATGACCTAAGAGCATTTAATTTTTTACAAAAAAAACCAATAATTGCCTTTGCAGATATTGATACAATTACAAGTATTAAAAGAAACTTTAATTATTGTTTTGAGCATGAAAAACAACAATCCTCTGTTACAAAAATAAATCTAAACCAAATAGAATACTATCAAGAATTCAAAGTAAATAGTCATAGTATTCTTCCTATTCAGTTAAAACATGGAAGTTTAAATGTCGTAGGATACAGAATTGGTAAATTTGCTTATCTTACAGACTGCTCAAAAGTAGATGAAAAAGCAGTTTCTAGTTTGAAAGATCTAGATGTATTAGTAATTAATGGGCTTAGATACAAAGAACACTCAACTCATTTTACTATTCCTCAGGCAATTAAAAAGATTGAAGAAATTAATCCTAAAAAAGCATTTCTAACTCACATATCACATGATGTTGAGCATTTAAAAGATAATGAAAAAATAAAAACTTTAACAAGTTTAGATGTTAGTCTAGCTTATGATGGTTTGGAAATAACAGTTTAGAATTCTAACTTAAGAGCTTTTAGCTATTTGCGCTTTAGCAGATAAGCCCTTTGCTATTAACTGTGCGTTTTGTAAATCTTCTTTTGTTGTAACTTTTATATTTAAAGGACTTCCTTCAACTACATTTACAACGTGTCCCATTCTTTCTAAAAGCATGCAATCATCTGTAGCATCGAAGCTATCTTTTATAGCTTTTTGATGAGCAGCTATTAATAAACTAGTAGCAAATACCTGAGGAGTTTGAGCTTCCCAGATTGTCTCCCTAGGAATCGTTTCTCTAACAACTCTTTTAGGGCTTTCTGAAACTATTTTTAAAGTAGAATTTGCCTTAACTGCTAATAAAGATGCTCCATTTTCTATTCCTGCCTTTGCTACAGTTCTAATCATAGAAGATGGACATAAAGGTCTAGCTGCATCATGGACTAAAACATGCTCAGCTTCTTCAGGAAGAGTTTCTAAAGCTTTAAAAACTGACTCTTGCCTATTTTCTCCACCATCAATAACTTTAAAATTTTGAAGGTTTAATTTCTGGCAAACTTCCCTAAACTTTGCTTGGTCTTCTTCCCTACAAGGAATAACAAAGCCTTGAATAGAACCTGAATCATTTAAACTTTTAAGTGTAGCTTCAATAACTGTAACACCAGGAAGTATTTCCTGTAACAGCTTTGAGCCATCAATCTCCATTCGAGTGCTGTTACCAGCTGCTGGAACTATTGCAAACATTAGATATTATATAGATTTAGATTATTCAGAATTATTAATTTAATTAACAGAGTCTACATAATACAGAGTTGTTCTAACTCTGCCTTAATTTTCTTCTCAGTACTAGACTTAGCTATAGAAAGTTCTTTAACTAAAAGACCTTGAGCAGTATCAAGCATTCTTCTTTCACCAAAAGATAATTCCTTATCACCCTTAAGAACTGTTAAGTCTCTAATCACAGTAGCAATCTCAAGAACTGAACCAGTTTTTATTTTTTGGTTATACTCTCTATATCTTCTATTCCAAGTCTGATTATCAACTGTTACGTCTTTATCTTTAAGAATATCGTAAACTTCATCTACTACAGAAGAATTAACAACTTTTCTAAGCCCAACTGTTTCAGCCTGAGCAAGTGGAACCATAATCTTCATTCCAGTCTCTTCAATAGTAATCATGTAAAATTTTTGTTCTGAATCTGCTACTTTTCTAGCCTGAATTGAGTCAACAACCCCTACCCCATGTGCAGGATAAACCACCTTGTCGCCCTTTTTAAACTGTATTTTCTTAGCCAAATGAATACCTCCAAGGTAATGATTGCTTTTAAGCAGAGACAGATATTACCTTTTTGCATTAAAAAGGTCAAATAAGGGAGAATAGGAGGATATGGTAAAATACAGACATCAAATAATTGCAAAAATGAGTCGGTTTCAAATGAATTTTAAAAACGTTTGTTTTAGATAGATTAGATAGAGGAGAATATCTCTATTGCTTCTTTGATAGTGATTCTTTTTTTTATTAAATCGCAAGAAATAAAAAAACAAACATTACAAAAATACAATATATCAGATAGTGATTCAGATACTCCATAAAGTAAAAAATAAACAGGATTTAACCTAAACTTTAAACAAATTATGCATGTAGCTAGAGCACCTATGACTTGAGGAATAAGATACAAATATCTTACTACTAGAGTAAAATCATAGAACCATAGAGGAAATAGACAAAGAGAAAAAACACTGAAAGAGTAACTATTATGTAACTCCAATCTTCAAAGATAATTCTTCTACCATACTCTTCATGGCAGCGCGCAAGTTTGTCCAAAAAATCTTTTTCGTTTTCCATCTTAGCAACCTTGTACAAGACTTAGTAAATATAAATTAAGAACAGTATAGGATTTCTCAATACGATTAATGCTTTGCAAAAACACTACTTAAAGCATCGCTAACAACCTCACCCACATCCTCGTCAAGCTCACGCATGCCAGGAATTAGATAAAAAAGAGAAACGCACAATGCTAATGACATACAAATCCCTAAAATGAAAAAGCCTGCGACGCCTTCACTAATAAAATCAACGAGATTCCATTCAATTTTAAAGCAGATTACAAGCGATATAAAAAAACCAATCACAAGTGGAGCTAAATACAAATGCCTGATAGGTCTTACATCGTAAATCCACAAAGGGATTAAACAAAAAGCAATAAATATTGAAGGAATAACAATTCTCGTACACCATTTTTCATAGAGAGAGCGTCTCTCATCCCAAGTAAGCTTTTTATCTGTCATGATAAAACCTTTAAAGAATTTAAATTGAAACCGATATTTGAATTTTAAAGAACTAGTTTTTTTAAACACAGTGAAAATGATAAATAAAATAAAGACTACATTCCATTATTACAACACAAGTAAACTCGACTAAAAGTCGCCTTATCTATCTTTGGCATAATAATATACTTGAATGAAAAAAATATTTATACTTTCATCAATTAGCTTTTTGCTATTTTACATAATTGTGGCAGTAATATTTGGGCCTATAATGACGCAAGCCCCGCCTTGTGGTTGTCCAGAACTTTCTTTTTGCGGTTGTTATACTGAAGTATCTTATTCTTTTATTGCAATAGTTTTTCTCAAAAAGCATAAATTATTTATTTTAATTCCTAGTTTAAGTTTACTATTTCTTGCAACACTTTCATATTGCTTTAAAGCCAAGCTTATTATGTTTTCAAAAAAATGGTGCATACTCCAAGCATTTATTTTTTCAATTTTATTATTTTTTTTATTTTTACTGTGCATATTTAAACTCTATCTTTCATAAGAGAATACCTTAGTTTCGATAGTTTTCTAGAAGCAAATAAAATTGGAGCCCACGTCGGGATTTGAACCCGAGGCCTCCTCCTTACCAAGGAGGTGCTCTACCCCTGAGCTACGTGGGCGAATAGGGCAAATATAATATAAAATAATTTTAACAAATTGCATATAGTTCAAATGATTAAGGTAAAAATTTAGAGATGTAGTTTGGAGCGGATTCTGGAGTTTAGTTTAAAATCATAAAGGGACACACAGGTGTCGCTTTATGATTTCAAACTAAACGTAGGCCTCGGAAAAATCTCTAAAAGAGATTTTGAGAATGAGCTCCAAACTACATGTCTAAATTTTTACCTACGTGGACGAATTAACTTCTCTTAACCCTCTGTGCGTTCTCTCATCTATTTTGCACACAAAATGCCTTCGGCACGATACTCTGTGAGAGCTCCAGTTCAAATAAATGAGCATCTTCTTTATTATCAGTATAATAGTTTTTTCTAGTACCTAATAACTTAAACCCATTTTTACGATAAAGAGATATCGCTGCTTTATTACTAGCTCTTACTTCCAAAAATGCTTTATCAATACCGCCCACAAAACACGCATTAAGCAACTCAGTGCCAAAGCCTTTTCTTTGATGCTCTTTAGATACAGATAAATTAAGTATATGTACTTCCGAATCGAACATTAACGCAAGAATAAATGCTGATAAAGTACCTCCTACTTTAACACCTGATGAAAAGGACTTAGGATGATTTAAATGAGATTCAATAGAGTTTAGTGACCAAGGATTTTGCTGGACTTCTTTTTCTATCTTTAATACTTGATTAGCATCATCAATATTTATAGCTACTAATTCCACTATCTAATCTTTCTCCTATTGCCTAAGACTATACTGAGACTTATCAATACTATTCATTACTGAATCTTGAATTTTTGTAACTTCCTCAGGACTAAGGGTTCCATCTTTTGAGCCTAAGTACATTTTAACTGAAATACTTTTCTCATCATCAGCTAAAGGCGCACCTTGATAGACTGATAATACTTCTAGCTTTTTTAACAATTCAGATTCTACAGTAGATGTAATTATTTTCTCTAAATTAGAAAAAGCTTCTTTTTCATTCATTACAACTGAAATTTCAAAGAAACTATCTGGATAATTTGAGAATGAATTAAACTTAACTTCATCTTGATTTGATATTTCGCTTAATCGATCTAAATCTACTTCAACAATTGCTACTCTTATGCCCTTTGTTTCAACCAAGTTAGGCATAAGCTCTGCAACTCTACCTATTTGCTTTCCATCTAATACTAAGTCTGCATTTCTATATGGATGCATCCACGGTAGAACTTCTTCACTTTGTTTTACTTCTATTTTAGATGAAACTGCAGATTTCAAAACACTTATAGCTGAGTAGAATAAAGCTCCTTGAGTAACAGCTGGTTTAAAATTCAAAAGCTCTTTTTTCTCTTTTCCAGGAGCAGTTAAACCTAGGCATAGATAACTTGTTTCATCGCAGTTATTATCCTGCTTTTTGTTCTCAGTATAAGCACTGCCAAACTCATAAAGGGCAAAGAGTTCTTCTCTTTTTAAGTTCTTATTTATTGCAGATATCATTGAAGGAACTAGCGAGGAACGAACACAGCTTAGATTGGCATCAATTGGGTTTTTCAAACCTAGACCTGCACTGCACTCATAACCAAGTTCTTTAGATAGCTCTGGATTAGTGAAACTATAATTATAGATTTCTGAAAAACCTATTCCGTTTAGCTTTAGAGAAATTTGATTTTGAGTATCATCTGTAATCTTAACTGCTTTAGATTCTATTAATGGAATAGACTCAGGAATGTTTTCGTATCCAATTGTTCTACCTACTTCTTCTACTAAATCATCTATAATGTTTAAATCTCTTGTTGCTCTATATTGAGGAATTATCCAGCTAGATTTTTCTTTTTCAATACCTAGAGCAGAAAAGATTTTATCTATTTTACTGTCATCTATTTCTACACCAAGTCTTTGCTTAATGTACTCATAATCAACTGCAATTTTAACTTCAGCTTGTTTAGTTAAATAGTTATCAGCACTAAACTTTCCTATCTCAGCACTTGGACAAAGCTCTTTGATTAACTGAGAGAACCTTTCAATTGCTAAAGGAGTAGATTCAGCAGATTGGCTTTTTTCAAAACGATTAGAGGCATCAGTTCTTACAACATTATTCTTTGCAGATCGTCTAATAGTAGTTGGGCAAAAATTTGCACTTTCAATTATTACTGAAGTGGTATCATCTGCAATTGAGCTAGACTTTCCTCCAATTACACCACCTAAAGCTAAAACCTGTTTTGAATCAGCTATTACTATATCGTTCTTACTAAGTTTTAATTCTTTATCATCTAAAGTTACAAACTCTTCTTTATCTTTAGCCTTTCTAATAGTAAATTTATTTTCTTTTAAAAGACTAGTATCGTAAGTGTGATTAGGCTGCCCAATATCACGCATTACATAATTACTTAAATCTACTATTAAGTTTCTAACTCCTGAATCAACTCTAGCTAATCTTTGTCTTAACCAAAGAGGAGATTTTTGATTTTTAATATTATCTATTGAAATTAAAGAAAATCTTCTACAATCAGAATCTTCTTCTATCTCTACATCAAAATTGTTTTTTATATCTTTGAAAAACTTGTAATTATCAAAATCTATTTTAAGTTTTTTACCCGTTAATGCTGAAAGTTCTCTAGCAAAACCGTAATGGCCCCATAAATCAGGTCTATGAGTTAATGATTTATTATCAATTTCAATTAACAAATCATTGTCTTCAAAAAGCTTTGTAAATTTAGCACCAACTTTAAGTTTTGTTATTTTAGATCTAGCGCCAAGTAAGTAGTCATCACTTAATCTTAAAACTGTTTCATTATCAGGACCTAAACCAATCTCCGCTTCACTTACTAAAAGGCCTTCAGATTCTATACCTGCTACTTTTCTAGTTTCAATTTTAATTAAACTATTATCTTTTGTATTAATGATGCTAGCGCCAGGACTTGCGTAGGCTACGATCTCACCTTCTTTACAACTTGAATCAGCACAAACTATCTCGATATCTTTTGAGCCGTTGTTAATACTAAGTATATTAAGCTTCTTACTTTCAGGATGCTTCTTTACTGTTTTAATCTCAGCAGCAAAAATATTTTCCAAGCTTGATAGTTTATCATTAGTTTCCTCTACTTCAGCTACTCTTGTAGTTAAAAGCTCAACTAGCCTCTCATTGCTTAACTCATCAATGTCTATAAAATCTGAAATCCAAGAACGTAATATTTTCAAAACTGCCTCAAGAATCTTAAATCAGCAGATTGTAAATGACGGATGTCATCTATGCCGTATTTTGTCATTACTAATCTGCTTAAGCCTAAACCAAAAGCTAAGCCTTGCCATTTATTAGGGTCTATTCCACCAGCAGAAAGAACTTTAGGGTGAACTAAGCCACAAGGCAGTAGCTCTAACCACTTACCCTTAAACCAAATATCAAGTTCAAATCCAGGCTCTACAAATGGAAAGTAGCCAGGTCTAAGTCTTATTTTTTGGTCCTCTCCAAAGATTTCTCTTAAAAGAGTTTTCATAAAATATATCAAGTGCCCAACTGTTACTTTTTTATCGATCATCATACCTTCCATTTGATAAAAAGTATGTTCATGTGTGGCATCTAATCTTTCGTAACGAAAACATCTCCCAGGCGCTACTATTCTAATAGGCGGTTTCTTATCTTTTAAAGCTCTAACTTGAATTGCAGAAGTTTGAGTTCTTAAAAGTGAACCATTTTCTAACCAAATAGTATCTTGCATTTCTCTTGCAGGATGCTCGCTAGGAATATTTAAAGCATCAAAGTTAAAATACTCACTTTCAACCTCAGGCCCATTAACCACTTCAAAGCCTAGACCAGTAAATATTTTTTCTAATTCTTTTTGAACCATAGTTAGCGGATGCAATGTTCCTTTAACATAAGGAAACGCAGTTGCATTAACTGGCAATGTTACATCTATCCACTCTTTCTCAAGTTTTTTAAACTGCTCTGCTTTTTTTAATTCTTTATGCTTTGATTTAAAAAGTATTTCTAATTCTGACTTTACTAAGTTTAGCTTTGCACCAATTTCTTTCCTGCTATCAGCAGGCACTGATTTTAACTCTTTCATTAAAAGAGTTAGTTCACCTTTTTTACCTAAGAATTTTGTAGTTAAGTTTTCAATTTCTTTTATTTCAATAACACTAGATAAACCCTTCTGTGCAAGGTCTTTGATGTTATTGATATTTGCTTCTAGATTTTCCAAAACTCTCTAATTCCACAATTCGCTATAAGGAGTTACCCTCGTAATTAAACAAGTGGATAATAACAAGACAATATTAAGAAGACTAGTGTTTAGTCTTGTTTTGCAAGTTGAGCGATTGCCTCAAATACTTTTGGTTCAGTTGCGCCGATATCTGCTAAAACTTTTCTGTTTAATTCGATATTAGACTTATTTAGACCGTCCATGAATCTTGAGTATGAAAGTCCATTTAATCTAGCAGCTGCATTAATTCTAGAAATCCAAAGACTTCTAAAATCTCTTTTTTTGAGTTTTCTACCTACATAGGCATATGCCATAGCCTTTTCAAGCCTTGAGCGTGCCTGTCTAATGGTATTTTTTGATCTTCCTCTAAAGCCTTTAGCTACTTTCAGTAGCTTATTTCTTCTTCTTCTGGCTTTGACTCCTCTTTTGACTCTCATTTTCTTACTCTCTTAATTTAAACTCTATATATTCCGACTATTTTAATATGGTAACAATGCACGAATAGCTGCCATATCTACGTCAGCTATATATTTAATCTTTCTAAGCTGTCTTTTACGTTTTGTCGTCTTAGAAGTAAGTATATGACGTCTAAACGAACTAGCTCTTTTAACTTTACCACTTCTAGTCTTTTTAAATCTTTTAGCTGCCGCTCTATTTGTTTTTACTTTAGGCATAATTTCCTACCGTCCCAACTTCATTTAACTTTAACTTACCGTAAACTATAACTTTTTTATATTGACAAAACCAATGAAAAGCTAGTTTAATTAGGGCGAATATGTAAATACCTCCCTCATTAAAATACCCTCAATTAAAAACTGTAGTTAAAAATATGGAGTTAAACTATGAATATTAAAGTAAGTCAATTGTTAATGCTGAGTTTTTTAGCATTGCCACTAATTAATCCACAGAATTCTAATGCACAAACATGTCAAGAAGTTGGTGCTGCAGCTCAAGCCGATTGTGAAGCAAAGAATGTTAAAAATACCTGGAGAAAGAGTCTTTTTGGTGGGTTCAACTTAACTCAAGGAAACAGTGAGAACATACTATTAAACCTTGGTGGAAGCGCCGATGCAGATTTTGGGGATGACCTTTATCACTTAGATGGTCTTTTCACTTATGGTGAAAATACTGACATTGATACTGACATAGAAAGTCAAACTCAAAACAATGTTAGACTTAATGGAAATTGGAAGCATTTAATCGACGATAGTTGGTATTTCGGTGCAGGAGCTAATTTCTTACATGATGACATTGCAGACGTTAATTACAGAGCAATAATAAAACCTGCTTTAGGTTATTTCGTATTGAGAGAAGAAGATAAAACTCTTAGTGTTGAAGCTGGTCCAGGTTATGTTTTTGAAGAAGTTGGTGGTGAGTCTGAAGATTACTTTGCTCCTTTTATAGGAGATAGATTTGATTGGGTAATTAGCGATAACGCTAAATTATACCAATTAGCTGAAGTAATTTTTGATACTTCAGAATTTGCAAACAAGTTAATTACTGCTGAAGTTGGCGTAGAAGCAAACATCGCAAGTGACCTTAGCTTAGTTGTATCTGTTAGAAATATTCATGATACAAGACCTGCTGAAGGAAGAGATGAGAACGATTTAAGTATCATTACTTCTCTAAAAGTAGACTTATAATTTAATTATCTTAAATTATAATAAAATTAAAAAGGAGAGCATTTGCTCTCCTTTTTTTATTCTCTTAAGAATTTCCTTTTAAATACTTATCAAGATCTTCAAGCTTTAACTCGTTAATTGCTTTTTTAATAATCTCAGCATTAAACTTGCTCTGTGATTTTAAAGTTAAAACTGAGCCTGAATCTAAAGACACAATAGCTTCTACTCCACTACTTGTATCTAAGGTAACTGTTTTCCCTTGAACTCTAAAAGTATCAACGCCTGGCTGAGCTGCTCCCATCATTTGCCCCATTTTTGCCAAAGCAGCTAAATTACCGAATGGATTATTTGAACTACTAGACGTTCCACCATTAAGACCTAGAGTAAAGGAGTTACCTGCACCTGTATAAGTTCTTTCAATAGTATTAAAACCTAATGCACTTTGTGCATTAATTTCCCCTGCCTTAAATCCAGCTAGCTCATCAGGTAAAAATGACTTAAGTCTAACATTATGAAGCTTCTCAATTTCTTTCTTTGCCCAAGATAATTCTTCTATTGCTTTAGGATAATTTTTTTCTGATATAAATTTATTTACTTTTTTAAAAATTTCATCAATCTCCTCGGCTTGAGCCAAAGGAAGACTAGAAACAAAAGTTAAAATAAAAAGTAACACACATATTTTTTTCATATTTCTCCTAATTCATACTAATAATTACAGCTAAGCATAACCTAGCAATATAAAAAAATCTAAAAATTATGAAGTAAAATATTCATTTATACTGATTATTAAATGAACTGTTAAAAATACAGAGAAATAAATTTAGCGTTGGAAATATAAATATTATGAATGATGATCTTTTTTCTTTTGCATGTCCAAAGTGTAGCAATAAGCTATATTCAGCTTTTGTTTTTAATCCAATGTTTTTATTTGGAGCAAGTTGTCCGTATTGTATTGCTGAAGTTAAATTAGCTTTTGTTCCTACTTTCTTAATATTTCTTGGTGTAATCCTAAGCGCTACAAGCACATTAGCATTATTTTATGATTATACTTTGTTTGCTCAAGGCTTAGAAATATATGCTTTAGGACTTGGGGTTGGTTGTCTTATTTTTGGTATAATGTTTCTACGTTTTGTTGAGCTTAGAGTTAAAACAAAAAAAGCGCGCAAGAGTGCTACACATATCACATACTCAAGCTAAAACTGTTTAAGCTAGGATATTACTTCCCGATTTCCAAAATAAGGTTGTAAAGCTTTAGGAATCTTAATACTTCCATCTTTTTGTTGGTGATTCTCTATTAATGGAATCAATACTCTAGGTGATGCAATCAAGGTATTATTTAAAGTGTGACAAAACTTTCCTTTAGCTTGATCTCCTTTATACCTAATCTGAGAACGTCTCGCTTGAAAATCATGCATTGTAGAGCAACTATGTGTCTCTCCGTATGCCTCTCTAGATGGCATCCAAGTTTCAATATCATGTTTAAAAACTTGTCCTTGCCCCATATCCCCCGTACAAACCTTAACCACACGATATGGAAGCTCTAAAGCTTGCATTAAATCTTCAGCATTTTTTAATAATTCTGCGTGATGCATTTTACTTACTTCAATATCAGGTCTGCAGATAATAACTTGTTCAACTTTATAAAACTGATGAACACGGTACAAACCATGAGTGTCTTTTCCATAAGTTCCGGCTTCCCTTCTGTAACAAGGAGAATACCCAGCATACTTTTTAGGCAAGCTCTCATCTTTAAAACTTTCTTTATTATGAAAAGAAACTAGAGCCACTTCAGAAGTTCCAATTAAATAGCTATTATCATCACGACTATCTAAGTGATAAGACATTTCCTCTCCACCAGGAAAATAGCCTGTTCCGGTCATTGCATCGTAATTAACAATATGAGGAGTATCCATTAAGGTGAACCCTCTTTTAGTAACAAAGTCTATCGCCATATTTAAAATCGCATGATGAAGCAATGCACCTAAGCCTGTTAAGAAGTAATTTCTAGCTCCTGCTATCTTAACTCCTCTTTCGATATCAAAAAGACTTAAATTGTTAGCCAACTCCACATGATCTTTAATTTTAAAATCTAGCTTTGTTGGTTCAGACCACTTACTAATCTCAACGTTTTCAGAATCGTCTTTCCCAATTGGCACTTCTGCTGTTGGTAAAGAAGGAATTAATAACTGTTGTTCCTGCCAACTAGTCTCTAGCTCAGTTAGTTTTGAATTTTTCTTCTTATAACTTTCAGAAATGTTTTTAAGTTCAGCTTTAGCTTGTTCTTGTTCATCACCTGTAAGCTTTGGTACTTTTTTAGTTAAAGCGTTTTGTTCTGTTCTTATTGCTTCACTTTCAATTTTTAACTCTCTATATTTAGAATCAACTTCTAGAAAAGCATCTAAATCAAATTTAATTCTTTTATCTACGCAGGCTTTTTTATACGCTTCAGGGTTTTCTCTAAGATGTTTAAGATCGATCATTTTTGTTTATCTTTATAGATTAAGTTTTATGATTATTTTTTGGATTAATATGTTCCCAGTTTTTAGCACAAGCTATCTGAGCAATAGTATCAACATCGTAGTATCTACAAGCTTCCATTAACATTCTAGATTCAAACCACATATCTCCGTCTACAATTGGCATAAATAGGTCATAAACATTATCAACACCAAGAAAAACTGGCACTTCATTTTCAAGTAGTTTTGGAACTGGAGCAATTGAATTATGCAACGGTGCATTTTGATTTAACTGTTTCATGCTAAGCGCTGCTGAAGGACAGCATATAACAGACATTCCAGCATCTTTAACTATTTTAATAATTCTATCTTGCTCATGCTCAGGTTTTGAAGCTAGTGATATTGCATGCACTGCTGAGACCTTCCCTTCCATTCCATGTTCAATGGTTTTAAGCGCAAGCAACTCTGTTTCACACTCATTTGGATTATTTTCTTGGTCGACATGAACATCTAAGCGCTTATCGAGATCTTTAGCAATTTGTAATATGAAATCTAAATGCTTTTCAGGCATTGGCCTATCTCTTGAAGGAAGGCCTCCAACAAAATCGGCTTTTTCGCAGGCTTTAGTAAAGTACTTTCTTGATTCTTTATCTATAACACCATCTAAAGGCTGAATACCTATTTCTAGTTTTATTTTATCTTTGTATTTCTCTTTAACTTCTAAGGCTGCATCTATTGCAAGTGTTTTAACAATACTATCTGAATCAACCATAGTTCTACAAAAAGTAGCCCCTTGGTCTATCATCATATCTACTCCTCTAGAGATTCTTTCGATTAAATCTTTTTGGGTGTAGTTTTCTTTTAAGTACTTATACAAATCCCACTTCTTTTGCATATCTACTTGACCTAGTTTTAAATTCTCTAGAGAGATTAAATATGCTTTATCAAAATGAGCATGATAATTAGCCCAGCCGCCTAATTCTACAACTTTAGATAAAAAGTATTTCTTTAAATTCCAAGGCTCTGGTTTACTAGAAGAAGGATACTTATAAACACCGTCTTCATGACTCTTAACTATTTCTTCAATTGTTAAAATAGCAACATCAAGATCAGTAATAAGAGGAATGCCATTTTTAATAGAAAGAGTTCTAATTAAATTACTATCTGTTGACTCATCATAGTCATTATTACCTGTAAGAACA
This sequence comes from uncultured Bdellovibrionales bacterium, assembly GCA_964408435.1. Lineage (GTDB taxonomy): Bacteria > Bdellovibrionota_C > UBA2361 > SZUA-149 > CAYOZL01 > CAYOZL01. The sequence goes on from CAYOZL010000014.1 coordinate 36,947, forward strand.
TTAATAACTAAATCGAATCTATCTTCATCTAAGAAAGATTTAATGTTTGGTTCTTTTTGTTCAGCAATTTTAAAAATTTCTTTGTTTTCAATTCCTTTATCTTTTAGGAATTTAGAAGTCCCTTTTGTAGCGTAAAGAAAAACGTTTAATTTAGAGAGCTTTTTAAGTGCAGGAAGTATTTTTTCTTTATTCTCAAGTTTCCCCGCACTAACTAATATGTTTTTCTTAGTTTTTTGACCTATAAATTTAAGGCCAAATGCGAGCATTTCAACAGTGTCAAAGCTTAATTTAGGATTTTTCTCTTCCATCTTCGGGCGTATAGTAAACCATAATAAAACATTTCTAAAGCAAAATCATTACTTTAGTGATTTAATCTTAAATTAGATTAGTTGACAAAATCACATAAAAAAAGAAAATTCAGATGCTGTGCCGTCAAACAAATAGGTATAACAAAAAATTTTATAATAAATATAAGAGAAAAAATGAAAAAAATAATCACATTACTACTTACTACATCAATTATCCTTCTTTGCAGTATAAGCAGTGCTAATGCACAAGACTTAGCTGCTCAAGTAAAAGCACTTACTGAAAGACTAGGAAAACTTGAAACAAAGATTGCAAACATGACTTCTAAAGAAGAAAAGGAAGCTTCAGCGAGAAATGATTTCATAGCTATTCAAAATTTAGTTTCAGGTGGAAAATATACTCAAGCTAAGACTTCGATTAAAGCATTTGAGAAAAAATATGCTGGAACTAAATACGTATCTGCAATTAGTAGAGTTAGTCAAGAACTAGACGTTGTAGGAAAAGCTAGTCCTAAAGAATGGAAAATAGATAAATGGTTTCAAAACAAAGACGATATCGATTTAAATTCTAAAAAACCAACTTTTGTAGTTTTCTGGGAACTATGGTGCCCACACTGTAGAAGAGAAGTTCCAAAAATTGTTGAACTTAAAAATAAGTTTGCTTCTAAAGGAGTTCAATTTATTGGTTTAACTAAAATGAGCAGAAACACTAAAGAGGCAGATTTTCTTAAATTTCTTGAAGAAAACAAAGTTAACTACCCTATTGCAAAAGAAACAGGTGATTTAAGTAATTACTTTGCAGTATCAGGGGTTCCTGCTGGAGTTTTCTTAAAAGATGGTAAAGCTATCTGGAGAGGACATCCTGCAGTAGTAACTGCTGAAAAAATTGAAGAATGGATTAAGTAAATCTATTCCTTTAAACAGCTTCTGAGATTGGATTGTATTTGATCTATCTCAGAAGCTAACTTTCCGTCTTTAAATAAATTGACATCTAGCCAATGAGCTTCTGGCTTTGTATTTTTACCATAAACACTACAAACACCTCTACTTAAGTTCATTTTCTTAGCTGCCCATCTACTGGCTTTATCACACTGATTTAAATAACGATCTTTAATCCTTCTATTTTTAAATTCGCAGCTAACATCTATATTTTTCAAATATTGATTAATAATCTTCCACTCTAAGATATGCTTATTGTCGTTTTTACTATGTAAAGCAGTTTGACTTGATTTTGAATCACTAATCCATTTTAATTTTTCTATACTTGGGTCAACTATTCTAAGAGCAGACAGGCCGATGATAAATGCCCATAGCTCAGCCTCAGAACTTTTTAAAGATCCTAAATGTGAAAGTAGTTTAAATTTCTTTCCATTAATTACTAGTATAGATGCAGCCCCTGCTAAAGAGTCACTATGTTGAGCACCGTCTGAATACACTGTGGGTTCTAAATTCATTTAAATCATAACTGCCTAAAAGAATGTAATAAATACAAGTAATTAGCACTAGACTCAAGAGTCGACACCATAGTGTCGATTCTAAGTATAGGAAAATATTATAAAAAAGATGTTAAACAAAAATAATAATTTTATAGAAACAGGCAAATTAATCGATGAGCGCTACAGGGTTGTCAACTTAATCGGTTCAGGCGCAATGGGCACAGTAATACATTGCAAAGACATCTCATTAAGAAATAGTGACATAGTCTTAAAATTTCTTAAACAAGAATACGTTGATGATGAAAAGCAATTTGAAAGGTTCAAAAATGAAGCTCTTTTAATGAGAGAATTAAATCATCCAAATGTAGTTCATGTATACGACTTAAGGTCTACAAAAAATAAATCTTATTATATCACAATGGAGCATGTTAATGGCTCTAGCTTAAAAGCCTTAGTTAATGATTTAAAAAACAATTCATTTAGATTCTTAGATAGTATTAGAATATTAAAAGATATCTCTTGTGGAATGAGCTACGCCCATAAAAAAGGAATTATTCATAGAGATTTAAAACCGGATAATGTTCTAATTAGTGAAGATGGTGAAATTAAAATAACTGATTTTGGCCTAGGAAAAGAATTAGTAATCTCTGAAGATATTTCAGATTTAGGAGAAGCTGTAGGAACTCCTCATTATATGTCTCCTGAACAATTAAAGGGCATTAAACTCGATAAAAGATGTGATATCTATTCATTTGGCATAATGGCTTATGAGTTAATTACAGGAGAGAAACCATTTAACGAATCAAATTATATGAAACTTGCCGAAAGACATATAAATGAAGATATTCCAAAAATAAAAAACAATGAAATACCTAATTGGTATAATAAGTTTATCGCTAAATGCTGTGCAAAAAACAAAGAAGACCGTTTCCAGTCTTTTGATGAAATATGTGAAATACTAGAATCATTTCACAAACATAGAAAAGTTACTTTAGGAACAAATATCTTCTGGCAAACTAGTTCTTTCTCTAAAAAATTCAAAGATAGCTTAAAGATTCTTACAGCTTTAACAACATTGTGTCTTTTAACATTTCTAATTAGCGCATCAAATAAACAAAGTAGAGTCTTTTTTGGTCCAAAAATTTTACACTTTGAGAAAAATAGCAACACTGATCTAGGATTCTTAAAAAAGATGTTTTTTGGTGAAGAAACTTCGAAACACTTAAGCTTAAATAAAGATTCATTATCAAAAGCAATTCAAGGCAGTAACGCAGAAGCTGTAAATATTTTATTACAAAGCAATATTGAGGTAAATAAAAATGACTTATTGCTTGCAGTAAAGAATAATCACTTAGCTATGACAAAACAAATAGTTAACCACTTAGTAGCTAAAAAAATACTATTTACTAAGAGACGTAAGCCACTAGATAATGCATTAAGGCTAGCAATTGAAAATGAAAATACAGATATTATCAAATTCTTAGTTCATAGCTATATTATGATAGGCACTAAAGTGAGCAAGAACATAGATGCTAAGCTCATAGAAAAAATAAAAGACAAAGAGATTATAAATCTAATCAAAGCACAAGACGCATTATAGGCAGTGGCTATATAGACTTAAATATAATATATTTCTGTCTATGCTTACTATAACTAAATCTTTTGAATTCTGCGCCAGTCATAGACTTTTTAATCCTGACTGGACTGATGAAAAGAATTTTGAAATTTACAACAAGTGCTCAAACCCTTCTTATCATGGTCATAATTTCAAGCTTGAAGTTAGCATAAGCGGTGAAGTCAGCCCAGATACTGGAATGATAATTAACCTTTCCGAGCTAGATAAAATTGTAAAAAGAGAAATAGTTGATGAACTAGATCATAAGAATTTAAACAAAGATGTTCCTTGGATTGACACTAAAATAGTTTCCTTAGAAAACCTTATTCAAATAATTTGGGACAAAATAAACCAATCACTCGCTAAAGAGGCGCCTAAGGTAAGGCTAGAACAAATTTTACTTTGGGAAACTAGTAAAATTTTTGCTAAAATAACTAGAGACTAGAACAAAATAAAAGAACAACAGGAAAAAGAATATTTAAATGGCTAAAAAAGAACAAATTACAATAACACTTGATGAAGATATCCTAGGAAGGTTAAGAGAAATCGCAGAAGCAAGATCACAAAGCCTAAGTAGCGTAATTGAATATAATATTAAGACTTCAAAACTAGCAAAAGAGAACGACGAGGCTGGAAAAATTTTGCAAATTTTAGCAGAGCTAAAAAAAGACATAACTACTTAGTAGGGCTAAAAAAATCTACACAAAATCTTTAATCCTACTTGCTAGGCTCTCAGGTATTTCTGCTTTTAGAGCTAAGTCATTTGAACTAAGAGATTTAATTTCATCTATATTTTTAATACTTTTTAAAATCTTAGCAATTCTAGTCTTACCTAAACCAGGAACCGATTCTAAAGAAGATTTAAGTCTAGAATTTCTAGCTTTTTTTCTGTGAGTTCCAATAGCAAAACGATGAGTTTCATTTCTAAGTTTCTGTAAAAATAAGGACTCTTCACTATCTTCAGCTAAATTTATAACTTCAACTTGCCCTTCTATAAAGAATCTCTCAGGTTTCCCTTTTACAGCTTTTGCATACTTACTAACACTCACACTTCTTCTTTTTGCTATAGCTACTATGCTTGGATAATTAATCCCTATTTCTTTTCTAGCTTCTATAGCCTGTAATAACTGTGCCTTACCTCCATCTATGACTAATAAATCACATAAGGTATTTTCTTCATTACATCTTGATAAGTGTCTAAGCACTACTTCTCTAACTGAAGCAAAGTCATTAGGCTCACATTCTAAATTAAATTTTCTATATCTAGATTTCTCTGCTTGCCCATCTTTAAAGCAAACAACTACTCCTACGTTTTGCTCACCCTGGTGATGAGAAATATCTATGCATTCAATCACTCTAGGAGCATTTTCTAACTTAAAATAGTGTTGTAATGACTTAGAAACCCTATCTCCTTTTTCAAAGTCTAGAAAAGTTGCCTCAAAGTTTTCTCTAGCATTTTTCTTTGCCAACTCTAATAATCTTTTCTTATCTCCTAATTTAGGAATAACAAACTTAACTTTATACCCAGATTTCTCAGAATGAATTTCTTCATGAGAGTCCTTATCATCTAAAATAATTGGCAGGTAAACTTCTCTTGGGATTTTACTTTTATCTGAATACAACTGCATAAGGAAAGAAGATAAAATTTGCTTGTTTCTTTGAGTGACTTTATCGAAACCAAAAGATTTTGCCCCTAATAGTCTTCCATTTTTTACACTTACTACTGAAACCTCTACTTTATCTCCTTCTCTATAAATACCAATACTATCAGAAGAATTAGAATTAAAATTCACATCTAAGACCTGATTCGAAACTTTTTTTAGCACTTTAATTCTGTCTCTATATATTACTGCATCTTCAAACCTAAGAGTCTCAATACACTTCTCTATTGCTTCTTCAAAGTCTAAAATTAGATTATCAGTATCTCCTTTAAGAACCTTTATCGCTTCTTTTAAAGACTGAGTATAAATCTCCTGATCAACTTCTAAACAACAAGGAGCAGGACATCTTTTAATTTGATATTCCAAACAAGGTCTTACTCTATTTTTAAAAACTCTGTCACTGCAAGTTCTAAGTGGGATACTTTTTTTAATCGCATTAAGCATCACTCGTAATTCATAAGAAAAAGTATAAGGACCAATATATTCTGCATTATCGTTCTTAGTTTTTCTTACCAGTTCGAGCCTAGGCCAATCCTTATCCCAATCAATTCGAACCATCAATGGAGACTTATCGTCTTTTAATCTTATATTATACTTAGGTTTATACTTCCTGATTAAGTCGGCTTCTAGGACTAAAGCTTGTCTTTCGCTTTCAGTAATTAATGTTTCTATCTTACAAACACTATCTTGAATATAAAAAAAACTATGTCTTCCATCACTTGTATTACTAAAATAACTTTTAACTCTAGATTTTAAATTCTTCGCTTTACCAATATAGATAACTTCAGATAAACCATCTTTCATTATATACACACCAGGTGCTTTTGGCAGCGAGCCTAAAAACTCTTTATCAATCTCTGGTTTTTCTATCTTTTTCAATTTCAGCAACTATAATCGTAACAGCAATTCTTCTAACTTCTTTACTTTATCTCTAATTTTCGCAGCCTCTTCGAACTCATATTCTTTTGCTAGTTCAAACATTTTTTTCTTAAGTTTATTAATCTCTTGACTGCAAGACTTAAAATCTTTAGGCATGCTAGCAAGCTCACTAGAATCTCCATTAGAACTCTCAGTATAAGCTTCCTCAACTTCAACCATTTCAACATCTAAGGCTCTATTAACAGAAGTTGGCGTTATGCCATGCTCTTTATTATGCTTTTCTTGTATTTCTCTTCTTCTATTCGTTTCATCAATTGCAAACTGCATTGAATCAGTAATTTTATTTGCATACAAAATTGCTCTACCATCAACATGTCTTGCAGCTCTTCCTATAGTTTGAACCAAGCTTGTTTTAGACCTCAAAAAGCCTTCCTTATCAGCATCTAATATCCCTACTAGACTAAC